>JABXKX010000525.1 GCA_013619035.1 Peptostreptococcaceae bacterium | reverse complement strand
CTTTATCGGCATCGGTTAGAATATCAGCATCTTTGTAAATTCCAGTAACTTTAACTTTGATAATGGATTGACCACTTTGATTAATTTGATAACTACCTTTTTCTAATATTTCAACAGAAATATCCTGGTCTTTCATTTCTTTACCATTGGCTTTTTCAGTTGAAAACATCTGATACCATAAACGTCCGGCGTTTTCTTGCATCATCTTGCCTTCACCATTAAATAGCGTGCTGTTAAGTGTATTGACATTCATATGATCTGCAACAGCATAACCCTGTAATTCACGATCTTTAGGTGCTGAGTCATTGGTTGAGTTCTTTAGAACATCATTGACCATATCATCAATGGCTTCTCTAACTTCATAATATTGAGGTTTAGTAATATCTGTAGCATCTACTGTTATATCACTCGCTTTTTCTTTAACAACATTCCAATACCTATAAATCCATTCTTTTTCAGAGACACTTCTTCCAGAATCTGAATCTCTTGGGAAATCATTTGAGTAGTAAAGTACGCCACCATCCGTATAACCATGGTATCTATACTCACCACGATAAGAACCATTTGTATAATAACCGCCTTCAACTATTTTAAAATCATTTTTACCTTCTAATTTAAGTATGTCTTCATAAGTACCATAAACTAGAATTGATTTTTCTTTATGCAATTCCACATTAAACAGTAACTCAAATCCTTTAACTGTTTTACTTGAAGAAATGCTGTTATTTAACTCATCTTTTATGTATTGTTTGACTTGTAATTTGTTATAATTCGTATTGTCGTATAGCATTGTATCTGCGTAACTCTCAAATGAATAAAAAGGTATATATGTCATCATCACAGCAAATATGAGTAGCCATGAAAGTATTTTCTTCATTAATATTCTCCTATATATGTGTAATAACCTTCGTACATGTTGTAAACATCATAGCCCATTTTTGATAAAATCTCCGATGCATAAGTCGACCTTGAACCGACGCCACAATACACCAAAATTATTTTAGAACTATCGATTTGATCCAAGTGAGTTTCAACTGAGTCATGAGGGATATTAATCGCTCCTTCTATGTGACTCTCATTAAATTCTGCAGGTGTTCTAACATCCAAAATAAAAAGATTCTCATTGAATTCAATCATTATCCTTGCATCAGTACTACATATATCTTTATAAGTGATACCATCACTTGATGAGTTACCTCATTCACTAGAATTTTCATCCGTCACATCATGAAATGTCACGGTGCCAGTAGAACCATCAGATAAAACACTGGCGTACTGTACCATCACTTTGCCATCCTCTACAATTACTGGTAGTGCATTAGTTTTACGAGTAACATAAAGACTAGCACCAGTTGTACTTGCTGTAATCCTAACTATTCTACCAAAAGATTCAGTTTGATATTCTATACCTTTATTCTCTTCTACGATCATATTGGCATATTCAAAGTATTTGTTCCAAATTCGGTCTGAATCTTCAGCAAATAAATAATTAAACACCGCTTTCATAGTTTCTTCATGTTCTAACTCATTTTTATCTCTCCAACCTAAAATGTGAATCCAATCTGTATATTCCTTTGATGGAGGATTTTTTCTTACTTCAATACTCCATCTTTTATAACTAGTATGACTCGTTACAGGAGCATAATCAAAATCTTCCATATTTGAGTATAACTTAATTGAGTGAGTTGACTCCGGTGATAATCCACCAATCCAAGCAAAACCATCATTTGTATTGGCATTTTCAACGGTATCTACAATGGTCATAATATTATAAATATCTTGGTGTTCTGGTGAGTAATGAACTTTAAAATCTTTAGCAGTAACACTTGTTGTATTGTATTCAAAAGATGATAATTCCAGTTCTGCTGCTTTTCTCTTTTCAGGTAAAGCAAGTCTTGAAATAAACACTGATGCTTCTGCTCGGGTCAGTTGATTATTGGGTTTGAATGACTTGTCTGCATACCCTTCTACGATACCAGATGAAAAGACTCCTACAACACCTTGAAGGTACATACTATTCACTTCATCTATATCAGTAATGGTACTTCTAACTTCCTGGTCTACATCTGAGTTAAACACCTCATTGTTTTTAAGGTATGCATTATAAATGACTCTTGCGGTTTCTTCTCTTGTGATGTAACCATCAGGATCACTAAACATTAAATCATTTGATTGATTGCTGATAATGTTGATTTCTAATGCTTTATCAATAATATTTTGACCCCAATATTTTTGTGAAACTGGAATATCATAACCCAAACTTTTCATTGTAAAAGACAATAACTCAATTCTTTTAAGTTGATTATCAGGTTTAAATGTGCCATCAGGGTAACCTGAAGTAAGGTCTAAATCTTTGATGATATTTACCCAATCTGAGTACCATTTTGTGTCATCTATATCTTCGAATGTCGGTTTTTCTGCATAAACTATTGTGTTTAGTAAAACACATACCATTAACAAACTGATAAACTGTTTCATACAAGCTCCTTTTTCAAATATTTTCCATTTTGTGCCATTATATATCATATGTCTTTATTTGTAAATAGAGTGTATATTATCTATCTCATTGTCCATACCTACTCTGTGTTGTTTGGTTAGTCCCAAATCTTATTTTATTTCTGTGACATTACAAATAGTTCATAGAATATTTTGTCGCTTAATGGTATGCTTAAAGACAGAGAATATCTTCAGTTTGAAGAGTCAATAACAACATTTTTGTATAAGGAACAGGAGATTATCATGAAAATTGTTATCGCAATATTAATCGTACTTTTAGCATTTTTAGGATTTCAAGTTTATGGCATTATTGTTGATGAAATTGATGAAGCACAAGTCAGTTCCATTCAAACCATAGATGATGAAAAGGTTACAACAATATCTGTGGATAATATCTCAGATATCAAAAGTTATTCACATAGAGTATCCACTTATGAACATACATCATCTGATCTTGTTATTGCTGTTAGCAATCATCTAGGGGATTTAAATGCTTCTTCTTATATAACCATTTTTTATTATGATGAAGACCAGCTTATAGGGGAGGAGTTTGATATAGATTCTGAGTTGATTGAACTCAACCCATTAAATAGAGAATGTTTAATTGTACTTTCAGACGAAAAAACTTTAAAATCAAACTTAAAAGAAAAAGAACTCACATTTTATAACGTTGAAGCTTATCATCTGATACACATTGAGCCAAAACAAACTGGTTTATATGAACTTTCATTTGATGATACTAAAATAACCTTTGAGAATTTAGAGAAGAAATAATTTAGGAGACTGCATGTATTTACTTATTATCATTCCAGTGATTATTGCACTGTTTATAAAACACTACATCACTCATCGATCAGTTGATGCCATTTACTATCTTGATAAATCCAAAACCCTTTTAAAAAAAGGAAAGATTACAGATGCTATTCACGCATTAGAATCATCCGTTTCACTTGATTCACTTCAATATGAAGCGTACAAATTACTAGCAGATACATACTATCAAATCAAATCATTTGAAAAAGCACTTACAAATTACAATCATGCTCTTTCAGTTGAAAAAGAACCTATTGCTTACTTCAATCGTGGTATTACTTATGTTTCTTTAGGACAACTTGAAAAGGCCATTGATGATGTAACTTTTGCTTTGAATACATATGATGGTAATAAAAATTTCATTTATAAAGAACTCGGGTATCTATATCAAATGACAGGTGATCAATTACAGAGTAAAACGTACTATGATATGATTATGAAAACACCAGCGTAGCTGGTTTTTTTTACGCAAAAAAGCAACCCATTATTGATGAGTTGCTTATCTTATTTCACTATTATATCACTTTCTTGTGTTGCCATTTACCTTGTTTATAGAAATACATGATTATCACAAACTCTACAAAATCACCGACTAAATAGGAAACCCATAACCACATGATATCGAGTTTTAAAACATAAATAGCTATAAATGCAAACGGAATGGCACCGCCCCATCTCCCAAAGAAACTTGAGATGAAAAAGGGTATATTGTAACCAGAACCAGAAAAGACCGTTGAATAACCAAACAAAATGGCTAGTAAAAACATCCCTAAAACTAATATTTTAAGCATTGGTGCACCAATTGCAATAACTTCTTGTTCGGTTGTAAAGAGTCTCATAATCTGTTCATCAAAGAAGAAGGTTATAATACACACAACAGAGATAAGGACAACACCAAGTTGTGCTGCAGATTTTGCCGTTTCTTTGGCTCTATCAATCTGATTTACACCAATGTTTTGGCCAACAATTGCGCCACCACCCATCATCAATCCTATTAACGGCATAAAGATTAAACCCATAAACCTCATACCAATACCTGATGCAGCTATGGCCACCGATCCATAATGTCCAATAAATTTCATGACAACAAAATTGCTTAAATTTCTATTTAATGCTTCTGCACCATTGGGTAGTCCTATGGTCATTAATTTATAATCTATTTCTTTATCCAATTTAAATATGCCTTTTAAAGATATCTTTACATAACTCTTACCAGCTAACAAGAAATAAAATCCTATAACAAATGCAATGGTAATTGAAATAACCGTCGCAAGTGCCGCACCAAATACACCGAGTCCAAATCCTTTTAAAGTAATATCAATAAACCCAAATTTAATTGGAAGTGTATCAAAAATAAAGATTGGATCTAGAACCACATTTAAAATAGAACTGATTAACATCAAATAAAATGGTTTCTTGGAATCACCAATACTCCTTAGTGCCGTATTAACAGTAAAGGAAGAAAACATAATCGGAACAAAGAATATTCTAATATAACCATAACTGATTACAGATTCTATAACCCTCGGATTACTATCAAAAAAAGCTGCCAGCGGTCTTAAAGTAAAGATGAGGATAATACCTGCTATAATTGCAACTAACCCTTTAAAAGCAATGGTCTGTTCTATAATTTTACTGGTTTTTTCTTTATTGCCTTCACCGAAACTCTGAGCTATTAAAGAAACTGAACTGGAACCTATAATCTCATTGAGTACTTCTACTAGCCAAAATATCGTCGCAAATATGGTCACTCCTGCTAATGCTTCTATAGATAACCGCCCAATCCACATCATATCGACAACATCATAGAGCGTTTGGGCAAGAAAACCTGCCATAGTAGGCAATGACATATATAGTAAATTCTTTTTGACACTACCTTTTGTTAAATCTCTTGTTTTCATAACATACCTCGTTTCACTCCATTGTATCAATTGTCAGATGAAAAAAAAAGATAAGCATAGATTTAAACTATTCTTACCTTTCTGTCCTATATTAAAAATGTGCACCATTTTCATAATAATGGTCTTTTTGTAAATCACTAAAATAGACAACTACATCCTCATATTCAAATGGTTTTATAAATTGGGTGATGACATTGGCTGTTTGTTTCATCACTTGTTCATCTCTCTTAAACCAAAGTACTTCTACGAATGGATATCTGTGCTTATCTATTTCGCCATCAAAGATATACGTTGATGGTATGTATTCAATTGTAAAATGATCTCTAGGTACATTAATTATTCTTACGAGCTCATCTAATAATTCAGTTGAAATCTTTACAAGTTCAATTTCTTTCATTCCTCTTACTCTTAAATGTGGCATAATTCCCTCCAGTCTTAACTTACTTTAACTCAAAAGAAAAGCTTAGACAAGAGTCTAAGCCATAAATTATATTAAGTTTCTGTCAACCATTGAAATAATAGCTTAAATATTTATTAAATCCTTCTATTACGATTAGTCACAGCCTACTAAATAACTGGTTTTCACTACATCCAAATTCGAATGATACCATCTATTTTCATGTTCAAATCTAGTGTATTAATTTACTGAATACAGCATTATATTTATGATTACTCTACAACATTTAAATAAGTATTAACCATCGACATCCAACATGTAATTTTTAAGTTTTCTGCTACTGTTGGTGTAAAAATAAGTTCATAGGTTTCTCCTATTGATAAATCTGTGTTCACATCGTATTTGGGTACCATAATATTAGCCGTACAACCCGATACCTTTTCTACATGAATCAGAAGTTTCACCGGCAGATCCTTCTTCACTTTGACGTCTTCAGTTGTATAATAAGGATCAACGTATAAATTTACAATCTGATAACCATCTTCAATGATTGCAAATGATAGTTCATCCGTTTTCGCAACCACTGTACTGACACCTAAACTACTGAAGCCCTGTTGAAAAATCATGATACTCATCAAAATGACAACAATAGCAGATATTCGAGTAATGTGCTTCTGATGTGATTTCTTAATCAGCAAGCCTAAATTACTGAATAAATATAGTAGCGGCATTGTACCAATTCCAAATAAAAGCATCACCAAGAATCCATTTAATGCAGAGGCTGTTGTTATCGCTAGAAGTTGCATTGTCTGAAGCGGACCACAAGGCATGAATCCGTTCATAAGACCTACAACTAAAGGGCCCCTTCCTTTAAACGACTTGGGTGGTTGAAAACCCAACTGCTTTATCCTAAATTTAATTATTCCAAGATTATTCAAACCTAAGAGCAACATGACTGCTCCAATTAAAAAGAACATTAACGATTTTATATCATCTGATATTGACAGTGTTTTACCAATGAATCCTAATAAAGCACCAATCATACTGTAAGTAAATATACGGCCTAAATTGTATTGCAAAGTATTCATCAAATTCTTTTTCGGTGTTATGAAATCGGTTTGACTAAGTGCAATACCACCACACATACCAACGCAGTGTAATGAGGTTACCAAACCAAATAAAAGTACACTAACCATTGGCACGGTGCCTTCAAATGTTATGACATCAAATTGATTGTAAACAACCCTTGAAACAGATAAGAACATCATAATAATAAGAGCATATATACCATAAGTCTTCCATTTCTGTTCTTTGTATAAGCCTACAGAATATTCTGATTCTTTTAATCGGTTCTGAATATGTTTTGTTTGTTCTGTTTTGTACTCATAAGATAATAAACCCGTTTTATAACTTATTGTTAACTCTTCTAATTTTAAATCTGAAATCAGTTCTTTAACTCGTTGTTCGCAGTGTGTACATGACATACCTTTAACCAATAATTTATATTTCATAATGCCCCCTGTTGTAAGTATACCTAATTAATATACTTTTAACAAGAAAAGTATCTCTGACACCTTTTAATTCTGACCTCCTATAATAAAGTCATATCAATAGTTTCACCACTTGTTACAGATATAATTCTTATACAAGAAAAGCGAGCCTTAGGCTCGCTTCGTCATTTAAATCAAGTACATCTATGATTTTATTATATTAAACTTCTATCCACCATTTGATTTACAACAAATGATGCCACATGTTCAGCATATGTTTTTGATCCGAATCCAGCATCATAACCTAGTTCTTTGG
>JABXKX010000429.1 GCA_013619035.1 Peptostreptococcaceae bacterium | reverse complement strand
CATAGATTTTTATTTTTTCTTTTGCAGAAGCCAATACTAAATTTTCATATAATCGATCTTGATTCTGTTTAAGTCGTTCTACTGTTGACTCCAAATGCATATACTCTGACTTCAAAGAGTTTAATGACTTTTTATAGCTCGCTATATCAATTTCCCATGACTCAAGCAAGTTATGGTTCAACTGATTTACTTTTATACTCAGTTGAATTCTTTTATCAAAGATATGTCCTAGATCATTAACAGCCGTATCTACTATTGTCTTCAACTCAATGCTGTTCTGGGTTTTTTTAGCCTTTTTAATAATCTCAAGTTTACTGAGTACTTGATCCATATAATTTGCTGGAAGTCTTAACATCATAAGTGATTGTATCTGTTTTAACAGTATGTCCGTTTCTCCTAAGTCATCGACTAAATTTGCTGACCATTCATTTTCCATTGCTAAAGAGTGCTGAAACCTACTATCTGTATCAATAGAAGTCACACCATACAAACCATAATTGACGAATAAGTAGGTATCATAACCTGCCAATATATGATCGGTTAAAAGCTTTTTACTTCTAAGGTCATGATTGTTATTAAAACCTATAACAAGACCTTGAAGCAAAACTGAGAAGACCGCTATTATTGCAACAATCATTATGATTAATTTAACTGTAATGACACCTTTATTGTTCTTGATCATAGGTTAGCCCTTTCAACGCCTCATAGTATGTTTCCATTAAATAAATAATATATTCAACAACCTGTTGCAAGACTCTAGAATTAACAATAGGTTGTTGATACTCATAACTTACCGGTAACTCATACTTTAATATCTTAAAGGTCATCTGAATGACTTCGGGCGACTCTTCATTTATAATCGTTTCATGATAGTTGAGAACTTGTTTGCTGTAATCATATGTATTTAATAACAGCAGCAACATCCCAAAAACCAATAAAAATATACGCGGTACAATAATAACACTCTCTACAGTAGAAGACCCTTTTGAATTTCCAATCATTTCCAGCACCTCTTGAGTAGGATATCATATTTTACAAAATTTTACAAATTGTTTTGCACGTCTGATTGTGATATATTCTAATGATACAGAATAACCTGTAGCACTTAAGTTATTTTGAGAGGAGTTAAAATGGATAAGATATTTTTAAGAAAAGCCATTGATTTGGCAATAAGCGCTAGAGAAAATGGAAATGAACCGTTTGGGGCAATTCTAGTCAAAGAGAATGAAATTGTTATGATAGGCAAAAATGAAATCAACTCAAGATGTGATCCAACTCACCATGCTGAAATAGGTTTGTTAAGAGCATATTGCAGCGAAAACAATTTGTCTGATTTGAGTGAGTATACACTTTATAGTTCATGTGAGCCATGTGTTATGTGCAGTGGTGCCATGGTATGGTGCAAACTAGGAAAACTGGTCTATTCCGTATCACATGACCAACTGGCAGAAATTGCAGGCAGTAATATTATGATCAGTTCAGAAGAAGTATTTAATAAAAGTCCTAATCGTCCTGAATCACTTCAACTTCTTAATGAAGAGGGATTAAAAGTTTTTGAGAATTATACTTTTGGATAAATTAAAAACCGTGATGCATGCATCACGGTTTTGTTATAAATCATATTTTTTATTATTACTTATTACTAATAAAACCAATCCTGAACCAAATCCAAAACTACCAAAGAATAACCTCACTGTATAATGAACAGGCAGAAAATTTAAAGCAATAATAAGAAGTAATGTCACTAATAAAATGAGCTTTGCTGTTTTTTTAAGATTCATTTGTTTGCTCCTTTAATAAGTCACTCAATTCTTTTTCTAACTTTTTTTTCATAATACGCATCTCATTATAGAGACCTTCGTTATTATAAGAACACTTATTGATCTGCTCTAATGATATCAGTTCTTTTTTGATTGCTTCTATTCTATTGCTCATTTAATATTCCTTTGCTTCTAAGTACTTCTATTACCTGATTAAACACCTGTTCAATAGGCTTTTCGGCATCGATTACTTCTATTCGATCAAACTTCTCTGCTAGTATTAAATAACCTTCACGTACTTTCTGATGGAAAGATTCTTTCTCTAAATCCAAACGATTGATTTCTCGATCTTTATCTTTATTAATTCTTGATAAGCCAACTTGTGGAGATAAGTCAAAATACAATGTTACGTCTGGCAGCAAGTCTTCTATCGCAAATTGATTCAAGTTAAAGACCTCATCTATGCCCATACCTCTTACATAACCTTGGTATATGAGCGAAGAATCAACGTATCTATCCATGATTACCAACTTACCAGCCTCTAATGCCGGCACTACTTTTTGAACTAAATGTTGTCTTCTAGCTGCTGCAAATAATAAAGCTTCTGTTCTACCATCCATTTCAGTATGTTCTTTATCAAGAATAATATCTCTGATTTTTTCAGAAATTTTAACCCCACCAGGTTCTCTAGTTGAAATATACTCAACATTATTACCATCTAAATATTCAATTAATAATTCCAGTACAGTTGTTTTTCCTGCACCTTCGCCTCCTTCTAAGGAGATCATATAACCTTTTTTCATAATACCCTCTTTTCCTTTTTCCATTTTAACATATTTCTTGTTTGATAGGAAAAAAAATCAGTGTTTCCACTGATCATTATTTTTTTGCATTGATGTACATTTCAGTTAAATTTTCTTTGATATAATCCCTTAACCAAATGAGTACATCTAAATTATTAATAGGTAGTTCACCTAATGTTTTTTTGATTTCTTTAGTACTTAATGTAAACTTCTCATTACCAATCTTATGTGTGTACATCAAATCGATTTTAGCACTCGAATTAATAATTGTAATTAATGTATCGGACATATTTCCAAGTGGCATACGATCAATATGTGAGTATCTAAATTCTGCGACAATATCAGTACCAACCCCTGGACTTGAGGTAATAGAAAAACTACCTTCACATAATTCAGCAGCTTGTTTAAACATTGGAATGCCTAAACCCACTTTTCTAGTAGTTCTTGTTGTGTAAAACGGATCTATGACTTTTTTTACAGTCTCTTGATCCATACCTCTACCATCATCTTTTATACAGATTGCCAATCGATCATTGATATAATCTTCAATTATTGCAATTCGAATTTCATCTGCTTCTGCAACAATTGAATTTTGGGCAATATCTAATATGTGTAAAGACAATTCTCTCATCGACTTCTCCTTATATCTCTTTTGCTAAGGTATCAAATATCGCCTCTACGGTCTTTTCTGATACTTCCAAATAGTTTTCTCGTTCTGAAATATTAATCAGCTCATGGGCATCGGAATTAATTAATTCGCGATATTTCTTAAACATACGATTATCATAACTGCCCGCATCTTCTGGTCTTTTCCCATACCATTCAATATTAGTTATATCCAATGATTCATCTATAAAACCCAAACTCTTAATGATACTAAAAGAATTTCTATTGATATGAGCTGGAAACACAATACCTTCATATCGTTTAGCAAATTCTATCATTTTATCAATTGCGATATTAAATGGTGTAATCAAATAATTGTCTTCATAACCAATCACTTCATCTTCATGATTAAATATCATCTGTTCACCAAATCGTTCAGGTTTGTTCTTAATCAACAATCTTTGTTCTTTTATCTCATTATAAAATTGTTCTAATTGCTCAATACGTTTAAACAATGCTACGATATGCACATCTTCTATGGTTTGTATCTCTATTCCTGGAATGACAATCAATCCTGAGTTTTTCCCGACTTCAACTGTCACCTTCGCATTGGCAATACCATTGTGATCTGTGATAGCTATGACGTCCAATCCTTTTATTAAAGACATATTCACAATATTATTAGGTGACATGTCCTCAGATCCACAAGGGGACAAACCTGAATGGATATGAAAGTCGTAATAAAGTTTCATGTTTACACGCCATTCTCATGCATAACTTTGAAGATACCATAAGCATCAAGTGACGTTGAAAACATTGCAACACCTTCTTCGCTTGCTTTTTCTAAAACATCTGCACCAACTTCAATATTCTCTGGTACAATAATACAAGAAAAATCTAACAGTGTTGCTACAGCAACAATATTTGAATGAATCTGCACGGTCACCCATGCTTCATCTTCTTTACCATTAGCCATAACCCAACTCAATAAATCACAACACTCTATACCTGATATACCTCTTTCTAGATCATCTGTTTTTGAAATCAGCTTAAAATCTTTATGGCCTACTAATTGTTTAATCTTCATTATTATCTCCTTGAGTCTTTTTTTGTCTACGTCTGTTATATTTTCCTAATAATAAGCAATCTGCATACTTTGCTCTATTCATTACAATATCCTCAGCTAATGCACGACATGTAGGCGCACCACAGGCACCACAGTCGATTCCTGGTAATTTCTGAGCAATTTCTTCTAATTTAGCCATTTTTTCTAATGATACTTTGAAGTCATTATCTAACTTCAGAATGGTCCGTGGTTCCATCTCAACATCCCATTCCAAATCTTCCCTGGTTAAATTAGCATCAATCTCACTTGGATCATAAGGTTTTAATATCGAAGATTTCATCCTTATTCTGGCTTTAGCCATAAATGGATTTTCGACATTAAGCACACCACCTGAACAGCCTGTAACACAAGCATATCCTTCAAAAAAGTCAATCTCAGGTAGCTTTCCCAGCTCCATTTTATCAAGCACTCTAATAACTTCTTCAATGCCATCTACCGCTAAGTACTTCTCAGTATCCAGTCCAAAAGACTGACCGCCAACCATGCCCCAACCCACACCATTTCCAGATGCTTTTTGGACCAACTCATGATCTCTACTTCCTTTATCAATTGCTTTTATGAGTCTAGCATAGATAGACTCTAAAGAAATACCACCATCTATATAGGACCTTTCCAGTCCTAAAGGTTGCATAATACTCGTTATTTTAGCAGGACATTGAGCAATTAAGAAAACACCAATCTCCTCAAATTTCAAATTTTGCTCCTGCATTATTTTCTTTTTAACCTGTCTAGCAGCAATTTCCATTGGTGATTCCAATCGAGTAATATTCTCAATTAAAGATGGGTATCTTATTTGAATCAACCTAGTAATCGCAGGACAGTAAGTTGAAATTACCGGCTTTTCAATTGCAGGTTCTCTCAATAACTCATTTTGATATTTGGTTAAAATATCAGCTGCATATGCAACATCATATACCAAATCAAACCCTAATTTATAAATTGCTTGAAAGACATCTTCAATATCATACTCCGCAGAAAACTGACCATACATCGAAATATTTGGCAATGCTACTTTATATTTGTAATTGTGGATTTTTTCTAAATTATCAGACAATGTACCCTTTGCATGAAAGTGACAAATCTTAAGACATTCTCCACAGTCAATACACCGTTCTTTCATAATCTTAGCTTTACCATCAATGACTCGTATCGCCTGTGTGGGACAACGACTCAAGCAATTTGTACAACCATTGCAGTAATCATTATCTAGGACAACCGAGTGCCAATACTTATCCATTTTACCTCCATATATTGTTTAAAGAGTAAAAGTCATTTTTATTGCTGTATACTGATCTACTTGAGATTCTATATGAAATTCATCACTACATTTCTGCATATTAGGTAAACCCATACCGGCTCCAAATCCTAATTCCCGAATTTCCTTTGTAGCTGTTGAGTATCCTTTTTGCATTGCTAAATTTACATCCGCGATACCAGGACCAGTATCTTCTACAAAGATCTCAACTTTATCAGATTTGATATAAATTTCAATTTTGCCACCTTTTGAATGAATCGCAACATTTATTTCAGCTTCATATGTTGCTATAGCAATACGTCTAATGACACTGGATTCTAAACCAATCTGTCTCAATATCTTTTTTATTCTACTTGATGCAATGCCTGCCGATGAAAAATCATCCGTTTTTACTTCAAAATCTTTCATCATCGCTACATCATTGTTATCACGCGCTAAAATCATATTGCTCTCCCTATATTGCTGTCCCTTGTAAGCCATGAGAGTATAAAATACCAGAAGCAGAATACATTGTATGCTCTGTTCTTAATATTAATATATCATCCTCTTTAGCTAGATCAACAATTTCTTCAGTTGGACATTTGCCTCTAACAAATACAATTGATTTTAGATCTAACATTTCTGCTGTTCTAATCACTTGATTGTTACATAATCCAGTTAATAATACTGTATCCTCTTCAGTATAAGCCAATACATCACTCATCAAATCTGAACCAAACGCGTATTTAACTTCTCGATCTAAAAACTTCTCACCTACCAAAACTTCACAGTTTAGTAGTTCTGCAATTTCTCTTAATTTCATATGGCCTCCAATTTTAGCATGATAACGTTATTTTTTTAACAATATATCTTCATTATACATGAATCTATACTATTTTCAATAGTTACACACGCATTGATTATATTTTCACATAGTCAAAACCTGTGTACACGTTACCTCTTTCACCTCTAACAAATCCGATTAGAACCATGTTGAGTGATTCTGCCATTTTTATAGCCAAGTTCATAGGTGCTGATCGGGATACAATTACTTTTATATCCTGTTTTGCACACTTCAAAACCATTTCTGATGAGATACGCCCACTAATAAACATCATTTTATGATCCGATGATAATTGATTCATTAACATCAAACCAATCACCTTATCGACTGCATTATGTCGTCCAATATCCTCAATCAGATAAATAGGACCTTCAACATCAAATAAACCAGCAATATGTACACCACCAGTTGACTTAAATAATTCAGAATGCTGATTAAGAATCCTCATATGTTTGTAAATATCAGACATTGCTACTTCAAAAAGTTCAGAAGTATTTAAAGATCTTAACTTAATGGCATCAAGGGTATCATAATACATAGCTGAACTGGCACATCCTGATGTGATATACCTATTTTTAAAACCCAGATGTTCTTTTAAATCTCTATCTATTTCTAGATAAGCGATACCTTTTGATTCATCAACTATCAAGGATTGGATATCCTCTAAAGATTCAATTAGAAAATCGTTTTTCAAATGTCCAATAATTAAGGCCTTTAAATTGGATGGTGTACATAATAACGTTGTGTATTCCAACTCATTTATAAAGAGTGTTAAAGGAAATTCTACAACCACGGTATCCATTTCTTCTTGACCAATAGTGTTTTTAATTCTTTTTATTAAAGTTTGCTGTGTTGTGTCCATAATTAGCCTTTCTCATCTTTACTATTATAACATATGAAAATAAAGAAAAAAGTTAGAATTATCTAACTTTTCTAACACTTAATATTTGACTTGCACACATCTGGAACGACCCTAATATCATATAGAACTCAATTTCTTAGTCAGCCTGTTATACCGATTGATGGCAGATGAATAAATAT
>JABXKX010000595.1 GCA_013619035.1 Peptostreptococcaceae bacterium | reverse complement strand
ATTTAACAATAATCCAGTATTTTTTTATAAAAACGCATTCAGTCAAATAAAAACATTCTTCGGTTCAAAACTGGCCGTTATTAATCTAAATGGTATTCCACTTTTAAATCTCGGATATTTACCTCATAGTACTTCATTAAATACGCATACTATGAGTCTGGTCAAAAATAAAAAAAATACACTGCATAGCAGTGTATTAATCTTGAATAATTTCAACAGTAACTCTTTTTTTAGTCTTTGTCGCAGCAGCTTTCACTACTGTTCTAATCGCCTTAGCAATACGACCTTGTTTACCGATAACTTTTCCCATATCATCAGGACTCACACGTAATTCAATAATTACTGATTGAGCACCTTCCACTTCGTTAACTTTAACAGCTTCAGGATTATCAACTAACGATTGAGCGATTAATTTAACCAGTTCACCCATTTGGACACCTCCTAGTGATTAATCTTACTTAGTGATGATACCTTCAGATTTTAATAATCTCTTTACTGTCTCAGTTGGTTGAGCACCAGTTGATAACCATTTTTGAACTTTCTCAGCGTCAACTTTTAAAGTCTTCTCTTCGTTCATTGGGTTATAGTAACCTACTTGCTCAATAATTCTTCCGTCTCTTGGTGAACGAGAATCTGCTACTACTAGTCTATAAAAAGGCTTCTTCTTAGTACCCATTCTCTTCATTCTAATCTTAACTGCCATAATTGTACCTCCTAGGTATATAATATTTATTAATAGTAATTATACTAATACTAATTTATTAAAACGGTAGCCCCATGCCACCTTTTTTCATTTTTTTAGCGAACGCAGGATTATTAAACTGCTTCATCATTTTTTTTGTTTGTGCATGTTGTTTCAGAAGTTTGTTTACTGCATTTACAGTCGTACCACTTCCTTTTGCAATTCTTTTTCTTCTGTTGGCATTGATTAACTGAGGGCTTTTTCTTTCCTCAGGTGTCATTGATTGAATAATCGCTTCTAATCTTACAAACTCTTTTTCATCTACATCAACGCCCTTCATGGCTTTACTGTTCATACCAGGGATCATTTTCATCAAATCCCCAATAGGTCCCATACTTTTCATTTGTTGCAACTGATCCATAAAATCTTCTAAGTCGAATTCATTGTTTTTCATTTTCGACTCAAGCTTTTTCATTTTTTCTTCATCCATGTTAAGCTGTGCTTTCTCAATTAAAGAAAGTACATCACCCATACCAAGGATTCTTGAAGCCATTCTATCAGGATGGAACTCTTCTAAATCAGTAAGTTTTTCACCAACACCAACAAATTTAATTGGTTTACCAGTAACCGCTCTTACAGAAAGTGCAGCACCACCACGTGAATCACCATCAAGCTTTGTTAAAATCACACCACTCACATCTAATTTTTCATTAAATGTCTCTGCTACATTAACTGCATCTTGACCAGTCATTGCATCAATAACAAGTAAAATTTCATGTGGTTTAACAATCTCTTTTACATCTTCAAGTTCACCCATCAAAGCTTCGTCAATATGTAAACGACCAGCAGTATCAAGTATCACTACATCATAACCTTTTACTTGAGCTTCTTTTAATGCTTCTTTAGCAATAATTCTAGGATCTTCTTGTCCCATAGTAAATACAGGAATATCTAATTGTCCACCTACAACCTGAAGTTGTTTAATTGCTGCTGGTCTATAAATATCACAGGCAGCCAAAAGTGGTCTTTTACCTTTTTCTTTAATAAAGTTACCAAGCTTACCAGCCATAGTTGTTTTACCAGCACCTTGTAAACCACATAACATGATTATAGTAGGTGGCTGAGAAGCAAAATCTAATTTCTCGATTTTATCTCCCATAAGAGCAGTTAATTCTTCATTAACTATTTTAACTACCATTTGACCTGGTGTAAGGCTTTTCATGACCTCTTCACCTTTAGCTCTTTCAGAAACTGTTTTTATAAACTTCTTAACAATCATAAAGTTTACATCGGCTTCAAGAAGTGCTAACTTGATTTCTCTCATTGCATCTTTTATATCTTTTTCACTCAATTTACCTTTTCCCTTAAGGAATTTAAAGGTTTCTTGGAGTTTGTCTGCTAAACTTTCAAAAGCCATATTGCCCTCTATTCTATCATCTCTTCGATGTCGTTTATCACAATAGAAACAACTTCTTTTACTTTATTTCTTAAAACTGCTTCATCATAATCAACTATTTGAGATAAATCCATCATCTTAACGTTGATGTCATTCAATAATCTAGTATTATTATTGAACTTCTCCATCAATCCTAATTTGCTTTCGTAATCTTCTAATGTTTTAGATGCACGTTTGACAGCATCATGTACTCCCTGTCTACTAATATTAAGATCTTCTGCAATTTCTCCTAAAGATAAATCATCTAAACAGTATAAGCTAAGTACATCACTTTGCTTTGCTGTTAACAACTCACCATAGAATGCAAACAAATCTGCAACTAACATTTTTTTAGATAACATCTTATCTCCTTGCTGTAAAGGTATTTTACTTTACAGGAGAATTATATACAAGTATGACCCTAAAGTCAATACTCTTTTAGTTTTTTTTTTGTTTTTTAAAAACAATTTTAACAACATGATTACTTACCTAACAATGCATCTGCAAAACTACGTGGATCAAACCTTTGAAGGTCATCAATACCCTCACCTACACCAATTAATTTCACCGGAATATTCAGTTCATGATTAATCGCTAAAACAGCACCACCTTTTGCAGAACCATCTAACTTAGTCAAAACTATACCACTGATTGGTGTTACTTCTTTAAATAACTTGGCTTGCTGAATAGCATTTTGCCCTGTTGTTCCATCAAGTACTAAGAGTACTTCTTTTTCAGCATTAGGGTATTCTCTTTCAACAACTTTAAATACTTTT
Source organism: Peptostreptococcaceae bacterium (assembly GCA_013619035.1). The sequence continues at coordinate 4,543 of JABXKX010000595.1, read as the reverse complement.
TCTAACTCTTTCATTAAATTCTTTTTATTATGAAGTCTTCCTGCAGTATCTACAATCAAAACTTCTGAATTTCGAGATCTTGCAGCATGAACAGCATCATATACGACCGCAGCAGGATCAGAACCTTCTAGTTGAGCAATTACTTCAACCTGACTTCTATCTCCCCATACTTTTAATTGATCAATTGCAGCAGCTCTAAATGTATCTGCAGCAGCTAGTAAAACGTCTTTCCCTTCACTTTTAAGTAAATGAGTAATTTTACCAATTGATGTTGTTTTACCAGCACCATTAACACCAATTACAAATATAATAGAAGGTGCATTATCCACTCTAAGATCAGGTTCTTCATGTGTCATCATTTCTACAAGCACATCTTTTAGTACTGGCTTAACATCTTTTGAATCTGTAATCTTTCTTAATGTTAACTCATTTCTTAATTTATCAATGATATCCATCGTAGTAGACATACCAACATCAGCCATGACTAAGATTTCTTCAATCTCTTCTAATAATTCTTCATCAATCTTGCCATAGTTGTTAATCAGATTATCAATTTTGTCCGTAAAATTCTTTTGAGTCTTTAATAATCCATCTTGCAGTTTTGCAAAGAATGATTTTTTCTTAGGTTTTTCTACAACCTTTTCAACAAACTCTTCTTGAATGTCTTCTATTACTTCTTTGATTTCTTCAACAACTTCTTGAGCGTCTTCTTTAACTTCTTCAATTTTTTCTTTAACTTCTTCTTTTATTTCCTCAACAGTTTCTTCTAAAACTTCTTCAACATTACTGTTTGTTTCTTGTAATTCAGCTTCTAATTCAGCTTCAATTTCTTCGTTAGAAAGTTGATCTTCAATTTCTTCAATGACTTCTTCTTTTTTTTCTTTTTTACCAAATAACTTTTTAAACATTATGTCTTCTCCTACTCTAAAATTGCATCTTCTAACTTAACAGATAACATTTTTGATATACCAAACTCTTGCATTGTAACACCGAATAGGTTGTCAGCAATTTCCATTGTGCCTTTTCTATGAGTGATGATAACAAATTGCGAGTTTCTAGTAAATTCTTTTAAGAAATCTGCAAATCTATAAACATTAACATCATCAAGAGCTGCTTCAATCTCATCTAGTATACAGAAAGGTGCTGGTTTTGTTTTTAATATTGCAAATAGCAATGCAATGGCCGTTAAAGCTTTTTCACCACCTGATAACAACGAAATACTTTGTAACTTCTTACCTGGTGGTTGTACGTTGATACCAATATCTGACTCCAATACATTATCTGGATCTAATATAGTAAGCTCTGCACTACCGCCAACAAAGAGGCTTTCAAAAATTTCAGCAAAATGTACTTTTACCACATCAAAACAATCTAAGAATTTTTCTATCATCTCTTTTTCGAGTTCTCTGATTAACTTTTTCAATGTATTTCGCCCTGCAACCAAATCATCATGTTGTTCTTTTAAGAAATGATAACGTTCATATACTTCTTCATATTCTTCAATTGCATGAATATTAACATCACCAATAATCTTCAATTCTCTTTTTATTTCTTTAATATCTTTATTGGCACCAGACACATCAATATCTTTTTTACACTTTATTGCATCTTCTGGTGTCATTTCATAACGTTCAAATAATCGTGCCGCAATATCTTCTCTATGAACGTCATATTTGATTTTTCTAATTTCGTATTTATGAAGCGTCTCTCTTAGATTCTCAATATAGTCAAACAGCGCTTTATTGTTTGTATTGATTTCAAGAATACTCTTCTCATAAGCTTTGATGTTTTTGTGGATTTTGTCCATTTCAACATGTTTATTAGAAGAGGCTTTGTTAATCGCTTCTTTCTTTTGTGACAATACTTCTAAAGAGTCTTTTAACTCATTTAATATGGTTATGCCATCATTTAGAAGTTGTTGACTCTGATCTGATTGATCCAACAGTAAATTATGTGATTCATTCAAACGATTTAAATCCAGTTCAACGTTCTTTTGAGTCTCTAAAAGCGAAGCATTCTTAACCTTTACTTCTGTTAAAGATTCTCTAAGAGATTGCATTTTTAACTTCAAACCATCTAATTTGGTAACATCTTCTGTTATTTTCAGTTCCAGATCTTGGTTTTCAGATTCTAGTTGTTTGATGATATCTTCTTTTTTAGTAATAGCATCGTGAACCGTTTGAATATCATTTTCTATGATAATACGTTCACTTTTTCTTTTACTAGACAAGCTCATCAAACGACTGAGTTCATCCTTAACGACTTGAATATCATTTTCTTTTTTAGCAATCTGTAGTCTTATCTCTTCACTGATTTTAGAATTTTGTTCATAATCATAACGATATTCTTTCTGATCATCTCTTATTTTTTGAACCTGTTCTGATAGTTTCTTGATTTCTTTATCTGTTTGAACTACCATTTCTTCTAATTCATCAATTTTTCTTTTTCTACTAAGGATACCTGCAGAACGTGATTTGTACGAACCACCTGTAATTGTACCTCCAGAAATAAACACATCCCCTTCAAGGGTTACAACCTTATATTTAAGATCTTTTATTCTAAGGGCTTCTGTAGCGGTTTCAACGGTATCTACGATAACCGTACGACCTACTAAGTAATCATAAAGCACATCATATTTAGAATCATAATCAAAGAGTTCATTTGCTTTACCAATATAACCTTCTAACTGCTCTAAAGCCTTCAGGTTATTTTTTTGATCTCCTTTAGATTTTATTGTACTCAAAGGTATAAAGGTCACTCGACCACCATTTGTACGTTTTAACTCAGCAATGATCTTTTTAGCATCATTAGGTGTTTCAACAACTAAGTTTTGAATTGATTTTCCAAGTGCAATCTCTAAAGCAACCTCATATTTCTTTGGAATGCTCATAAGTGAAGCGACAACTCCATTAAGACCTTCTTTTAGATTAGATTGTCGGTCCACCATCTGCAATGCCTTTTTAACAGATTGATCATATCCAGCATGATCTTTTTCCATTTGTTTTAAAAGTGTACACTCAGTTGTATACTCTGTTAATTTTTTTCTTTGATCATTTAAAAGAACATTATCATTTTGCAATTGAACTTCAAATGTCTTTAAAGCACTTTTAAGTTTTTCTGATTCCTTTATTAAATTTGCTTCAGATTCTTTTAACCCTATTAATTGATGATCATGCTCTTTTTCTTTTGTTTTAGCTTCTTCAGCCAAAGCATCCGTCTCTTCAATTTCTTTATCTAAAGTTTCGCGCCTTGTTATATGATTGTCTAATATGGTATGATACGAGCCTATCTCACTTTTATTCTTTTCAGCTTCATTCAGTTTAGCGATAATAGACTGTCTATGTGTTTCACTCATATTTTCAGCATCAAACAATGCATTTGAAACCGTTTCAAAGTTCTGTTGTTTAGAAGATATTTCACTCTGGATGCCAGATAACGTTTCTGTTAACTCATCCTTCTGTTGTATCGCCGCATCCTTTTGTGTTTTCACTTCTTGCAAACGAACATTGTTGACTTCTAAAACAGTTTTTAATCTTGCTTCTTCACTTTGATTGGCATCCATTTTTGTTTTAACAACATTCATTTCACCATCAATACCAGCAATTACATTTTTATCTTCATAGAATGAATTCTGCACATTAACCAAAGCTTGATTAGAAGATTCAATTTTTAAGTTTAATTGATTCTTTTCTTCAAACAGATGTTTTTGCGACGCACTATTTTCTTGTAATGCAATTGAAGTTTCATTTAAATTCTGAGTTTCCTTTTGAATTTTTTTATCAACACTCTCAATTTCATTGATAAACAAATTAAGCTCTAGCTCTGAGAGTCTATCGGTTAATTCAATATGTTTTTTAGCTTTTTCACTTTCAATTCGAAGTGGTTCAACTCTTCCAGCCAATTCACTGAAGATATCCTCTATACGAATTAAGTTTTGTTCTGTATTATCCAGTTTTCTTTCTGTTTCTCTTTTTCGAGTTTTAAACTTTACAATACCAGCTGCTTCTTCAAACAACTGTCTTCTCTCTTCAGGATTATTGGATAAAACCCTTTCGATACGACCCTGACCAATAATAGAATAACCATCTGTACCAATTCCTGTATCCATGAACAAATCACGGACATCTTTCAATCGACAATTAGTATCATTTATTAGATATTCACTTTCACCAGAACGATAAACTCGTCTACAGACTTTTACTTCGTTGTAATCTAAAGAAAAGTAGCGCTCCGAATTATCAAAGACAAGCGTCACTTCTGCCATACCAAGTTTTTTTCTATGATTGGTACCATTGAAAATAATATCTTCCATCTTAGTGCCACGAAGCGTTTTTATTTTTTGTTCACCAAGCACCCATCTTACCGCATCTGTTATATTACTTTTTCCACTACCATTAGGTCCAACGATACACGTTACACCATTATCAAAGTCAATATAAGTTTTATCTGCAAAGGATTTGAATCCTCTCATCTCTAATCGTTTTAAGTACACTTAACACCTCTTCTAATTATTACATATCCCTGTCTCTTATACACATCTGAC
>JABXKX010000556.1 GCA_013619035.1 Peptostreptococcaceae bacterium | reverse complement strand
TAAAAATACAATCCAAAAGAGCATTAAGAAGAATAATGTAAATATGATAGCCGTTTGATTGTATCTTCCGATGATAAGATACCCTACATTGATACCGAGTATCATCAGGAAAGTAAATACCAATGGTTTGTTGTTAAATAAAATGAAGTGATAAATACCAATCATCATTGTAACGGGTAATAAGAGTAGTTCAAACCTTATAGGTAAGAGTAAATAAGTGCCCCCGATCTGATGAAAAAGTTTATAGTAATAATAGTAAAAACCTTCGAAACGATTGACTTCATAATTAACAACCCCTAAACTTTCACCAAAGGATAGGTAATCATGTACAAAGTTTGGATTAAGCGAGTAGCTTATGGCAATAAAAAGCGCTGCCCATAATGATGTTGTCATGATCAGTAATAACAATTCTTTAATTGAGGCTTCTTTTCTAATAACATTCACCAAATAAATTAGTCCTATGCCACATGCAATTAAAAAACTATTAGGATGAATACCCACAGATATGCCGATTAATGTGCCGGTTAATACGGGGCTTTTTTTCTTTAAAGTGACGTAAAATGCTGCGATCATCATCAGTAATATTAATACATCTTGTCTTGCGATATGACTTGCATAAATAAACTGAATTTGAAGTGATATAAGTAAAAGTGATAACACTCTGTAAAGTGAAGGCCATTTTAAATGCTTTAATATTAAATTCACAAACCATAGAGTGACTATTGATGCGACTAATGATAACAATCTGACGCTAAATGGTGTATATCCGAGCAATTGAATAAAAAGTGATTGTAAACTTACAAAGACAATCCTAAGGCCATGTATGGCACGAGGATATTCGATGAAAAAGGGCTCGCTGACCTTAAAAGAGCCTGTTGTCATAACATGTCTAGTGAAGCCACTTAACCATGACTCATCCGAATGAATAAACGGGAAATCCACTAGAAAACAAAGATTAATTATAAAATAAAGTATGAAGAAGATGGGAATTAACCATATGCTGTTCCTTAAATCGGTTTTTCTTATAGCAAAATGTTTCATTTGGTGTAGAACCGTCCTTTCGTAAGTTTCTATATACATTATAAACTATTTCTGGTGAGAAAATAGACGTCTGTTAACGAAAACAAATATAGTGTATAAGGAAATCTGATATCAAATAATGGTTACAATAAGCTATAATACTATTAGAACGTTGTTTATTTTTTAACAATGTATACAACTTACGACAGTCTCACACATTATTGTAGGTTAATATGTTATTTTTATAGGAGGAATATATGAAAGTGAAACAAAGAATTCTAAGTTTACTACTAGTATTCGTTTTGGTCTTCTCTTTTGTTGCGTGTTCAGATAATTCGAACGACAACGCAGGATTACAAATGGATGATGTAGCAAATAATGCTGTAGAAAACAATACAAACGACACAACAGATACTGAACAAACAGAGACTTCATCTTTAGAGGGTGCAGTTAATGGTTATTTTGCTAATATGCCAGATCATATATACAAAATTGGTCAAGCTGACTTTGTAGAAATGGTTAAGAATAATGAAGATATGTTTATCATCGATATGCGTGCAGCTGATGATTACAACAATGGTCATATTCAAGGTGCTGTAAATATTACATTCAACACAGCAATGAGTGATTCTTTAGCTGATATTCCTCAAGACAAACCAGTATTTATTTATTGTTATTCAGGACAAACAGCTGGTCAAGCTGTTGCAACTTTGAATATCGCTGGTATCAATGCAAGAAGTGTTAACTTAGGTTGGAACTTTGGATTATCTAAAGTTGATGGTGTTGCTGATGTAACAACAACTGAAGTAACTGAATTAGTTGCATTAGGTAATGATATTGATGCTGAAGTTATGGCAGCAGTAGAAGGATTCTATGCTGGTTTAGCAGATGCTAAAGGTACTAACTTTGGAGCAAATATTGTTTCTGAAGCTAACTTTAAAGCAATGATGGACAATAACGAAGATTATTATTTATTATCAATTAGACAAGAAGATGCTTTTAACGCAGCTCATATTCCAGGTGCAGAATTATTACCTTATGGTAAAAATATGCAAGAAGGATTCTCAATGATTCCTAAGGATAAAAAAGTTGTGGTATACTGTTATTCAGGACAAACTGCTGGACAAACAGTTGCATCTTTAAGATTATTAGGTTTTGATGCTGTATCACTTAAAGGTGGTATGGGTGTTGGCGCCAATGCGCCATTAGGTTGGATGAACAATGGATTTATGGTTGAATCTCCTACGACAGTTGCAGTAAATGATTATTTTGCAAATATGCCAGATCATATTTACAAAATCGGTCAAGCTGACTTTATTGAAAAAGTAGTTAATGGTGATGACATGTTTATCATTGATATGCGTTCTGCAGATGATTATGCAAAAGGTCATGTAGAAGGTGCTGTAAACATCAACTGGAATACAATGATGAGTGATAACTTAATGAATATTCCTACTGATAAAGAAGTATTTATCTACTGTTATTCAGGACAAACAGCTGGTCAAGCAGTAGCAACTTTAAATATTGCTGGAATCTCTGCAAGAAGTGTTAACTTAGGTTGGAATTTTGGTATTTCAAAAGTTGAAGGTGTTGCTGATGTAACAACTACAGAAGCTTTAGCTATTGAAGCTTTAGGAAATGATGTTGATCCAACAATTCAAGCGGCTATGGATGCATACTATGCAGGTTTAGCTGATGTAAGTTCAACTATCTTTAAAAACTATAAGATTTCTGAAGCAAATCTTAAAACGTTAATTGATGAGAATGATGAGTCAATTTATATCCTTTCAATTAGACAACAAGATGCATTTGATGCTGGTCATATTGAAGGAGCTTCTTTATTACCATTTGGAAATGAAATGGCAGAGTCATTTGCTACATTACCAACTGATAAAACAATTGTAGTTTACTGCTACTCAGGTCAAACAGCTGGTCAAACAGTTGCATCTTTAAGATTATTAGGATTCGATGCTGTATCACTTAATGGTGGTATGGGTGTTGGAGCTAATGCACCTCTTGGATGGTCTAATCAAGGATTTGAAATAGCAGCAAAATAATAAACCTTATTAACAATCTCACACAATTAAGTTATGGAGGTTTAGAATGAACGTGAAGAAAATTAGTGTATTATTAATAGTACTGCTTCTTATAACAAGTTTAATTTCTTGTAATGATACAACGTTTGATGAGGCATTAAATGTTGTAGAAGTTGAAGTAGTTGCTAAAGAGTTTTTAGATGGTAATGCTATCGTCGTAGATGCTAGAGGTGAAGAAGCTTATGCTGAAGCACATGTAAAAGGTGCAATATGTTTATCACCAAGTGATTTGGTTGTAGATAAACCTGTAGCAGCAATGGTGGCACCAAAGGCAAAAGTAGAACGAGTTTTAAGTGCTAAAGGTATCTCAAATGACTCGACAGTTTATATTTATGATGATAACAGTGGTGTCAGTGCATTTAGAATTTGGTGGACGATGAAGCTTTATGGTCATGAAGACGTAAAAGTTATCAATGGTGGTTTTGAAGCCATGTGGAATGCAAGTTCAACTGGTTTAAAGGCATCATCGACTGCAACTGAATTAGAGGCTACTGACTATGTAGCTCATGATGCAGATGCATCAATGATTATTGATTTTGAAGGTCTAAAAGCAATCACAGAAGATGAAGAGTCTACTGTAAAGATCATTGATGTTAGATCAATTGCTGAATATGATGCAGGTAGTATCCCAGGAGCTATCTTATATCCACATTCAAAAAATCTTTACTCAGATGGCACATTTATGTCAGGTAGAGATATGTTATTGTTCTACAGCGATAAAGGTATTAAAAAAGAAGATGAGCTTGTTTTATACTGTAAATCATCATTCAGAGCGACTCAAACTATGGCTTTATTACAAGAAGCTGGCTATGAAAACATCAAAATATATGATGGTGCATGGCTTGAATGGGAAGCGATGGGTGGCGAAAGCAACTCAGCAGAAGATTCTGCACCAGTAACACCACAAGATGGTTCTTGATAATTAATTAGCTCGTAGGAAACTACGAGCTTTTTTGTGTTAAAATTTAGAAGAGGTAACTATGATAAAATTCAATGAAATTTATACAACAAACCAAGAAATTGATATGATAACAGATGTCATATCAAGAGGTCCTTTAACTGGCGATACTTACTATCATTTAAAGGTAAAAGAGATCTTAGATAAGTATTACAATAAAAGTTACTTGGTCCATACGTGTACAGCAGCGTTAGAAATAGCAGCACTTGCAATTGATATTCAACCAGGTGATGAGGTCATCATGCCGTCTTATACGTTTGTATCGACTGCTAATGCCTTTGTTCTTAGAGGGGCTAAGATTATATTTGTCGATGTAGATGAAAATATGATGATTGATATTGACTGTGTCAAACAGGCTATTTCAGATAAAACAAAAGCGATTGTACCTGTACATTATGGTGGCAGTCTATGTGATATGAAAGCGTTAAAGGAACTTTGTAAAGAGGGTATTTATCTAATTGAAGATGCGGCTCAAAGTATATTTAATACAGATGTAAAAACATACAGTGATTTTTCATGTATCAGTTTACATAGTACTAAAAACATCACCTCTGGTGGCGAAGGTGGTATTTTGGTTGTTAACAATAATTCGCTTGATGATAAAGTTTCTATGATTATTGAAAACGGAACCAATCGTTCTGCTTTTCAGAATAAAGAAGTCGAAAAATATACTTGGAAAACACTTGGATCTTCTTACAGTGTGGATGGTATAAGGTGTGCTTTTTTGTATGCTCAACTATTAAAGTGGGAGCAGATTATTTCTAAAAGACAGAAATTAGTACGTCTATATCAAAAACAACTGAGTACATTTGATGTCTTTAAACAAGAGAAACACAATGGCCATCTTTTTTATATTAAAACGAAGGATGTACAGGAAAGAGATTTATTACAACAACATTTGTATGACAATGGCATTGAAAGTGTCAGTCACTATGAACCACTTCATTTATCAGATGCTGGAAAAGTTTATGGTGAATTTGTTGGAGAAAACAATCATACCAAAGATGCCAGTCGCTTGTTGAGATTGCCAGTCCACGGAAATATGACAGAAGAAAACATTTATTATATTTGTGAGAAAGTGAAGGCCTTTTATGAATAGTATTTTGATAACAGGTGGTGCAGGTTTTATTGGATCTCATTTTGTAGAGTATATAAAGAAACAAAATCATCCTTACAACAAGGTGATCATCTTGGATAAGTTAACTTATGCTGGTAATCTTAATAGGATTCAGAACTTATTGGATGATAATTTCATTTTCATTCATGGAGATATATGTGATAGAGCTATTCTAGAAGAAATATTTAGATTATATCAAGTTGAAACTGTGGTTAATTTTGCTGCTGAAAGTCATGTGGATCGTAGTATAGAAGATGTATCTCCATTTATACAAACCAATTATATTGGTGTACAAAATCTAATGGATATTTCTAAATCAAATTGGCAGAACAATGGACGATTCATTCAAATATCAACCGATGAAGTATTTGGATCTTCAAAAGAGATTAATCACAATAAGAATAATGAAACATCATTACTCAATCCAATGAACCCGTATGCTGCAACAAAAGCGAGTGCGGAACTGTTGATCAAGTCATACAATAATACCTTTAATTTTCCGGGCATCATTGTTAGAAGTACCAATAATTATGGCGCTCTGCAACATGAAGAAAAATTAATTCCAAAAGTAATACAAGCTGTGTTAGACCATAAAGATATTCCTATATACGGAAATGGAGAATATTATAGAGATTGGCTTCATGTTTCAAATACATGTGAAGCAATATATCGTGTGATTTCTGAATCAAAAATACACGAGTCTTATAATATTGCTGGTACAGGTTTGATAAGTAACATTGATTTGATTCAGATGATTATAAGCTTATTTAAGGAAGCCGGTCATGATTATCATGGGAAACTACAGTTTGTTAAAGATCGTCCTGGACATGATTATTGTTATTTAGTGGATGATACAAAATATTTAACAGAATTCAATATGAAAAAAATACCATTGAAAGAGGGATTAAAACAGCTGATTAGAACTGTTTTAAGTATTTAATATAATATCTATTATAGACGCATACATCTTCAGAATGCATAATCATGCAACCAATGGGTAAAAGATTAGTAGAACAATTGGAGGTTCTTATGAAAAAAATAATCTTAGTTTTGATTTGTTTTATTGTCATAACAGGATGCTCAGAGAACAAGGAAAATCTTAAGTTTGCCACAGGATCGACTGGAGGTACATACTATCCTTTAGGGAGTGCTATTGCTGAGCTATTGACTGATGAAAGCGACGTAACGGTAAATGCTTATACGGGTAATGCTTCGGTTTCAAATACGCGTATGTTGAATGAAGAGCTAATTGATATGGCTTTGGTTCAAAGCAATGTAGCAGAATGGGCTATTGAAGGCATTGGTTCCTTCGAAGATGAACCCATCGATTCAATCACCGGTATAGCGAGTTTGTATTCCGAAGTGATTCAGATTATAGTAAGAGAAGAAGCTGATATAGAAACGTTTTATGATTTAAAAGGAAAAAAAGTGAGTGTAGGGCAAAAAGATAGTGGCAATTACTTTGATGCTGTCAATTTGTTTGAAGCTCATGGAATGAGTTTAGAATTAGTTGAACCGTATTATTTAACTTTTAGTCAAGCCATTGAAGCAATGGATAAAGGTGAACTTGATGCCGTATTTATAACTAGTGGCATACCAACATCAAGTGTTTCTTTGATGAGTAGTAAAGTTAAGATCAATATGTTAAGTATTGAGGATGTCATTCTCAGTAAGATGATTAAAGATTATCCGTTTTATACGAGAGAAGTTGTTCCAGCGAATACCTATATTGGTCAAGCTAACGATAAACTAACTCTTTCTACTAGAGCATTATGGATTTGCCATGAATCATTAGATGAAGAGATTGTTTATGAAATGTTAGATAGTTTCTGGACCTATTATAATAGACTAAACGATGTTCATCAGAATGCCTTAGAGTTATCAATAGATGATGCTTTGAAGGGCATGAGTATACCTTTACATCCAGGAGCCGTTAAATATTATAAGGAGCATGGACTTGAAGTGCAAGATTAGTGTGATACTTTTAATGTTTTTGATGATAAGGCTACCAGTTTTTATGGTTGAGTCTGATGATATGATCTTATTTATGAAAATACCTATAACTCCAATAATGGTTGAAACAGAACAAGTACATTCTGTAAGTCTAACACCAATTGAAGAACATTATGTTGTATCATGGTATGATATTCAACTCAATAGGATTGATTATTATGATCAAGGTGGCGCGGGCATGCCCAATCATGATAATCTGATACTAGATAAGGGATTCTGTTCTTATGTTGATATAAGATATAAAGATAT
>JABXKX010000353.1 GCA_013619035.1 Peptostreptococcaceae bacterium | reverse complement strand
TGATACTACTTATGATTCGGTGAATCATACAATAAATAAGTTAGTGACAAATTAGAAAGATAAAACCATATCATTATGAAAAATCTAGAATGGTTTTATTTTCTTCGGGTTCATATTCTATGATTAACTAGAATCCTTATGTTTGAATGACTCGAATACTTTAAGTTTCAGGCACGGTTTTTAGTTTCCCTAATCATACCCATAATGTTAAATTAAGATAATTTTAACTTGAAAATTCTATGAGTAAAGGGTTAATGAATTCAGTGATTTTTACACTCAAAAGTATTACATTTAAACAGATGGTTTTCTCTGCATTGATTGATTTTTCAAACTATGTCTTTTTGCTGAAGTGTATGGATAGAAGATGCAATTGAAAGTAAGAGTATTCCAATCAATGTCAGAATTATGGTCAGATAAAATCCTGTTCCTAGATGATCATAATGGTTGAATACACCTATAAATGCGTTGAAGATACCACCACCTGGTACTAGGAAGTGTGATTGGATCCATTTTTCGGCAACTACCATTCCCATTCCATATAGTAGTGCAAAAGAGCCCATGACAATTCTTACACCAATTTTTAGTCCATACTTAAAAAGTAGTGGGTAACAAACACTTATGATTAAAGTAATAGGTGTCATACAAAACATCAAACCTTTCAATGTAAGTAATTGTTCTAGTTCTAATTGAGCATCTGTGTACTTAAAACTTAGTAGGTACATAATTAGAACACAAATACCAATCAAGATGACACTGAAGAGTAGCGTGCATATATATTTTGAAATAACAAATGTTTTTCGAGAAACTGGCATTGATAGGACTAAATGATGTAACTGATAGTCTCCAATAAACACAATGATTGCTACGAGTGATGGTAGCATAATCACAGTTAGACCAAGGATACCTTTTATTGAACCAAATCGAATACACAAATAAGTGTATAGTATGATGATGACTAGCATACCAAGCATGAGCAGGGTATAAGCTTTGATATCTTTATTAATTAAGGCTTTCATGATGGATCACCTATATCCTTTTTAGATATGAGTAATAGGGACACTCCTATTGAGAGTGCTAATAGTATACATACACTGATAATAGCTTGTGCAAGAAATATGTTTGGTCCTACGTCATTAATGTAATTTGTGATATGCGCTGTTATGACGGGGAATATGTCCTCTTTTGAGTAGTGCGCACTTGCTTCCAATGTTTTTTCTATATAAACTAAACCTAATATGATTCCTATGAGGATGATTGCGAATATTACAATCATAATACCGCTAGCCTTAGCTTTAGAGAATCGGAAGTAAACTGGAAACAAGAAGCTGGAAATCACAACTACTGGTAAACTCAAAATTAAAATTCCTGTTATGCTATATAACTGATTAAAATCTATAGAAGCGTTGAAGTTTGAAATGATATAACTGTAAAGTAATCCAATAACAATTACAAGAAAAGCAAAAAAGAAGCCACCTATATACTTGCTAAAGACATATTGGTATCTATTAACTGGTAACGAAAGGATAAGTCGCTCGTACTTTGTATCGTTCAATAATAAGACTGTTGGCAATGTCATTGGGTATATAATAAGCATTAAAACTGTCAAAGTACCATTGTGATCGATAAAGATTCCAAATGACATCATCATCAAAATGATCAATGTTTGAAATACAATGATATGATGGAACGCTTTTAAATCCTTATAGATTAAACACATCATCGTATTCACCTCTTTCATGAAAGAACATGATATCTTCTAATGTTGGAGCTGAGACACTTTCGCATATTTCTTTTGCATCAGGATGATGTGTAATGAGTGCAGTAAAGCTATCCTGACTTTTTTCTATACCGATTAGTTGATTGCTTAAAGCTTCAGGCAATGGGCCTCTTCCTTTGATTAACTGATAACTGTTGAATACATCAGCTTGGGTATCTGAAAACATGATTTTACCCCCACGTACATAAGTAATGTAATCAGCTATTCTTTCAACATCATCGGTTATATGTGACGAGAAGAGTATAGATAGTTCTTCTTTGGCTATGATGTTTCGCAAAATAGATAAGAATTCATTTCTGAATACTGGATCTAGACCAGATGTTGGTTCATCCAATATTAGAAGCTTGGCGTGATGTGACAATGCAAGTGCTAAATTATACTTTAATTTCATACCTCGAGACATAGTTTTAAAACGCATTGCTTCAGATAATTTGAATGCGTTCATGTATTTTTCGTAGACACTATGATCCCAGTTGCTATAAAAAGGACTGATAATTTTCGTGATTTTTTTTAGTTTGAAATCGTAAAAGTGGGGATTGTCATATATAAAACCGATGTCATCTTTGATAGATGGTGTTTTGAATGGATCGGCTCCTAATACACTGATGTTTCCTTGGTCTTTTACATAAAGCCCCATAAGAAGTTTGATAATAGTTGTTTTTCCGGCACCATTAGAACCGATTAACCCCATAATATTGCCACTTGTTAAATTGAAGGACACATTATCTAGGGTGAAGCCTTTAAAAATCTTAGTCACATTGTCAAATTTGATGGTATACATTATATCCCTTCTTTCCTAAGTTGACTGTCTATTCTAGCGAAAGAATCAAATCCCAAATTCATTTATTTTGCTTAATTACTGTTGTTATTTATAATTCACTTCTAATGAATTAGTATCTATGCGACAAATCGCTCAAAAGTTTTAATATCACATTTGTATTTTACCCACAATGATATGGATGAAACTTTCGGATCTATAATGATATGCTTAACAGGTGCAATGCTGTATCGAGTGAATTAGGAAAGGAATTAAGAAAAGTCATAGAACTCTACAGATTTGGAAATAAGTATAGAGACCTAGATTACAGATAGAACAGACGCGATACTTGTGAAATACTTTATTTAGCTGTGTTCAAATTATTTGGTATTATGTCACAAACTTGGGCTTTATCAAAAGAGAAGATCTTTGCTTAGAGGATGAGTTATTAATTGATGTAGAATACATATAATAATCTTTAGCAGGGCTAAAGATTAAGAGAATTATGTCTTTAATGAAAGTTCATGAGAAATAATGAACTTCTGTCTTGTGTAATAAGAATAGTGCATAATTATATTAATAAATATATGACTGCGACCTAGTTACCACACATGTGGAGTGTGTAGCGAAGCTTAAACTATCATTCAAATAAAATCGTATTTAAAGTTCTGAGTAGATTTGTCTACTTGGAACTATTTACTTTATCTGAAAGTATTTCGTGATGGATAGGTTACACTGTATGGGCACTGACTTTCAGTAGTATGGATACATAGATTTATAGAAATTGATCCACTGTGAAGGAATTGGCAATCTGATTACCAAGGAGTTCACCAAGTCTCTTTGGTGCTATCACTTTACCGTCTTTGACCCACTGTACAAGGATGTTGATAGTGATGCCGCTTCTTATTGCAATGAAATAGGACCATGTATCATCGGCATGGGCTGTGCTTGTTTTATAGGCTTCAAACATGTCTTTGAAGAGTAGGTTCATAGAGTCAACTAAAATATCCACATGATTGGCTTTGATGAGTAAGTCAACAATATCTGTATGTATATCAAAATATTCAAGAAAGGGTATTAGGAATTCAGAACTGCGATTTACCGGAGTCTTTTTATGGTATTCGATAAGATGTTCCAACAATCCTTTGAAGATTTCGTCGCTACGGTATCTTAAGACATCCATTTTGTTATCAAAATTACGGTAGAATGTAGCTCTACCGACACCAGCAGCACTTACTATTTCTGTAATTTTTATATCTTCATAAACCTTAGTTTTCATTAACTTGGCAAGACCTTCATAAATGAGCATGGCTGATAATCTTGCACGTTGGTCCTCTTTGATATGATACATAGTAGGTCCTCCTGTCTCTTATCGTTTAATTCTGTTGACGATAGGTATAATATAATATATCATAAAAGTAGATATGAGACAAGTGTCTCGTATAGGAGGTGCCTTATGGAATATAAATTACTCAATGACCTTATATTGGATGACAAAACGAATTATGGAACCAAATCAGTGAATCTAGGTCTTATGATTCATGAGAACATTAATGTACCAAAGGGTATCGTTGTTGGTGCAGACTGGTCTGTAGAAGTGATGAAACGTTCTTCAGAAGGTGAGCTTAATTTCACTCAATCTGAAATTGAGACCCTTCGTGGGATATATGATACATTTGATAATCAAGACTTGGCGGTACGTTCATCTGCTTTGATGGAGGATCTTGGAGATACAAGTTTTGCGGGTTTATATGAAACGGTATTACATGTTAAAAGTTTTGATCAGATGTTAGAGGCAATTAAAAAGTGTCTGCAGTCTAGTATCAGTGAACACGTTGTGGCGTATATAAAACAACAAGGTCTCCAAGTAAATAAAGGCATAGCAATCATCATTCAGGCGATGGTGCCCTCTGAAATATCCGGTGTCATGTTTACGGTAAATCCGATTACTGGTAATAGAAATGATATTGTAATCACTGGTGCAAAAGGTTATGGCGATGCAGTCGTGGATGGACGAGCAACTTTATCCTTTAAAGATGATTCACAGGACCCAGACTGTCTTTCAAAAGAACAGTTAGAGGAACTAAGAACAATTGGCAGACAATTAGAGATATTATTTGGTACGCCACAAGATATTGAATGGACGTATTCAAAAGACGTTCTTTTTATTCTTCAATCAAGAGATATAACCACTTTATATCCTATAGATGAAGTATTATTGAACACGGATAAGCTAGGACTATATATGTGTTTCAATACGGTAATACAAGGTATGAGTGCGCCATTTACACCACTAGGTTATGAATTTTGGCGTTCGACCTTCTCGGGTTATACGAGTATTTATTACGGTGGCAAGAAAAAGATTCAGTACCCTGTGTTCATTAAGATGATCAACGGGCGACTCTATTATGATTTAACAGAAGTTATTGGGAGAAAGTTAATTGGTCGAAAGCTACCAAGTAGTCTTGATAGTAAAGATCCAGCAGGTGGACGATTACTGAAAAGTATATATGGACAGTACGGCAAGACATTTAGGGCTCAAGGTGGTAAGTTTAAATTGTCTATAGGCATTGTCCGTTGGGGTCTTTCTCTGAACAAATACGGTAAGATTAGTGCTAAAAACCCTGTAAAAGGTCTTGAAGAATCGACTGATATGGGAAATGTATATATCAAAGAATTAGAAGGTAGAATCGAAAAAACAACAACACGGAAAGAACGGTTGGCGTTATTTGAATTGGTAACAGAAGAGATGTTGACTTTGGCATTTAAGATTGTGATGTATGCCGCTTATGGACTTAAGAAAATAGTTGTTCATGAGAAATGGTTGGACAAACACTATGGTGATAAACTTTCAATGAATCCAGTGAAGTTAGCTTTACCAAACAATCCTACAACCATGATGGGAATTGCAATGGCCAAATTAGCCTGTGATTATAACAAAGAAGAAAAGAATCCTACTGCTAAGGACGAAGCTTTGTTGGATTTTCTTAAGGTCTATGGTCATAGATCAGAACTCGATATAGATATGGGTTGGAGCCGTTGGCATGAAGATCCGAATTATATTATTGATCTCATCCTTAGTTATATGGAAGAGGGCAAGTGTGATCAAATGGTAGAGCGTTTTGAGAAACAACAAGAGGAAGCTGAAGTTTGTTTAACGCAGATAGAGAAAAGAGTTTCAGAAGACTTCTCTTCAAAAAAAGCCCATCAGATTGTAAGTGATCTTCGTAATTATAGAATGTTGGCAGGTGTGAGAGAGTTACCGAAATTCGTAGCTGTCAGAGCTCTTGACTTGTTAAGACAAATGTTTCTTCAGATTGGTGATGAATTGGTTCTAGAAGGACGACTTCAACGTAGAGAGGATATTTCATATGTCTATGTAAGTGAGATGGCCTCAGATGATACTACAGATTTAAGAGATAAAGTAACAAATAGAAAAGAAGTGTATGAACAACAAAATAGCTATGATAAGATTCCAAGATTTATCTTAAGCAATGGAGAAACCTACGAGCAACCAGAACCAGAAAAGATTGGTTTAAATGATCTAGTGGGGATGCCATTATCAAGCGGTCAAGTCACAGGTGTGGTACGTATACTCAACTCACCCGTTGGGGTGACACTAAATGATGAAGACATCATAGTAACGCACAATACGGATCCATCTTGGACACCGTTATTCCTGAAAATAAAAGGGCTAATTATGGAAAGTGGAGGTCCTATATCGCATGGGGCGATTGTTGCCAGAGAATACGGACTCCCGGCTGTTGGGGGTGTTGCTGGTGCGACAGAGATCCTAAAAGACGGCGATAAGGTGATACTCTATGGCGGGAAAGGAATTGTTCATAGGATAGAACCAGAAGCATAGTATTTATAAATAAAAGTCACATCTGTAATATACAGAGCGGTCACTCATAGATAAATTAAGAGCAGAAATATTTCTGCTCTTTTTAATTGTAAAATAACGAAGAGTCATTATTTTAAACTTCCTATGTTGATGCACATGACTGAGAATTGTTATTTGTTTTTGAATCAAATAATACCGTAAAAATCTGGTGGTAACATTTATACCCGCATTTTATCAGAGTTTTTTGTGATCCAATGTTGTCATTCGTTGTCGAGCATATAGTCTGATAATTATTTTTAATACAGATTTCTTTAAGAGTACAAATTATATAACTGGCTAGACCTCTTCGACGAAAGTCTTTTGATACTGTCATACCAATATTTGCATACCCCTTACTACTGATACTAGGTCTTATGCCGCCAGTTCCGATGATTTCATCGTTATATTTGAATAATATGAAATTATCATTGCCGATAAGTCGTGTTAAATAAGGTTCAATCCAATCGCCAGTTAAGTCTATTTTTTCTTTGAAAAATCGAGCGGTATTTTCTAAGTCTGTTTCCTCAGCATGTCTTACTACAATATTGTCAAAGGGAGCTGTAATACTGATATCCTTATCCTGAGTGTATAATAAGGTGTTTAAAGATATATTCTTTTTCAGCCTTAGACATTGTGAGTAGAATATAGGATCATATGTTGAAACATAAGCTTTTTGAATATTTTTATAATGAATAATGTAATCAAAAAGTTCGTCTGCGATTTTTATATCTTCTACATGAAATACTAATAAAACCCCTTCGTTATCAAGTGCGAAATATCCGCAGTTGATATCTGATTTAATGATGTAAAACTCACAAGACGGAATATATCCTTCCTCCCACATGTCATCCATTGGTGCGGTAAGGTTTTTATAGTAATTCAGTTTCATTGATCCAATGGCGTCATAATTTGCCGGTTTTATAGTATACAAAATAAATAACCTCTTTCATAATGGTTTGTTTAATAACGGTTAACATTTCTATCGATATGAAAGAATCGTAGCACAGTGCAGTTTGACAGTCAACACTTACAAAAGTTCATTTCACCTAAAGAGGCGTGTTAATAAGTTCATGCCATAAGTAATAGAAATAGTGTATTAAAATTTATGGCGGTTATATTCT
>JABXKX010000227.1 GCA_013619035.1 Peptostreptococcaceae bacterium | reverse complement strand
CTGATTACTCATGAACTCCTTGGACTTAACATAAGTCCTTATGGTTATTATGGTGTTTTTGCGATGCAGGTTATCGGTTTGACAACTCTAGGTTATTTGGTTATTAGTCGTGGGATCAAAAACACACAAGTTTCTTATGAAGCGGCTGCTCGTACCATGGGCATTTCAGAATTCAAGATACTAAAAGACATTACCTTCCCATTACTTAAACCGGATATTCTTAATGGTATGCTCTTGATTTTTTTAGCCTCAATGGCCGACTTCACTACCCCACTTATTATAGGGGGACCTTTTCAGACCTTAAGCTCAAACCTATACATTCAAATCACCGGACTGTACGATTTAAAAACAGCTTCCATTTATGGTGTTTTATTATTGGTTCCTTGTTTGATTGTCTTTTTAATTCAAAAGAAATATTTGAGTCAAAAGAAATACTGGGACTCCAAACTCAATCAAGAAGACATTGAATATATCAAAGTTTCAAAAGTTGTAAAGTGGCCATTAATTGCAATCACTTGTCTCATTACCAGCTTTTATATACTTAAAATAGGATTCATTATAATCGGAGCATTTACAGAACACTGGGGTTATGATTATACTTTAACTCTGACACATTTTAAAAACCTTAATAACAGAGAATGGACACCGTTTATCAATAGTGTCAAACTCTCACTTGGTGTTGGTCTTATCAGTTCATTTTTGGGTATTCTCAGTGCTTATTGGATCAATCAGCAAAAACATCGTGGTCATAAGCTTTTAGATTCTTTCATTACCTTACCTGCAGCAGTACCTGGTATTCTTTTTGGTATTGGTTATTTGGTGACTTTTAAGTATCCGATTTTTGGAGTAGGAAGATTTTGGTTAACATCCTTTAAAGGTATTTTACTGATGGGGACATCCAGTATAGTTTATATCATATGTATTTATCGATACATGAACATCGGTTTAAGAACTGGTACCGCACTGTTAAGTCATCAGAACCCGGATTTAGAAAAAGCGGCTTACACATTAGGTGCATCAAAAATAAAAACCTTTTTTACAGTGAGTTTGCCTTTACTAATGCCAGCTTATGAAGTGACTTTTATGAAAGTATTTTCATCAACTATGACAACTCTTGGTGCAATAATATTTTTGCTTCTTCCAATAAACAAAGTGGCTGTACAACAGATTTTTCAGATTATCACCAGTAGTGATCGTGGCTTAGCTTCTGCAATGGCTTTATCACTTTCTATGGTGATGTTAATTGTTATGGCACTTTTTAAAGTAATCATTCAATTTAGAGAATGGTTTATGATAAGGCGGTTATAATGCATATTCAATGTAAAGACATTCATTTTTCATATGGAGATACTCCCATTATTCAACAATTAAATCTAGAGGTGAATTCAGGTGAACTCATCACAATATTAGGACCGTCCGGTTGTGGTAAAACCACTTTATTAAGACTTCTTGCAGGGCTTATACCTCTTCAAGAAGGCAAGCTGTTATTTGATACACTCGACGTCAGTAACATGACGCCACAAAAGAGAGATGTTGCTATGGTGTTTCAAAGTTATGCTTTGTTCCCTCATATGACAGTTCTTGAAAATGTTCTTTATGGTATCAAATCCACTGTTAAATCTCGTTCAAAACAACTTGAAATCGGTTTAAACATGTTAGAAACAGTTGGCTTATCAGGCTTTGAAAATAGATCGGTTCAATCTTTAAGCGGCGGACAACAACAACGTGTTGCTTTAGCTCGTGCTATGGTTTTAAAGCCTTCTGTGTTATTATTTGACGAACCTCTCAGTAACTTAGATCAACATTTAAGAGTGCAAATGCGTAGAGAAATTCGATTCTTGCAACAATCTTCTGGTATTACAACCATTTATGTTACTCATGATCAAGAAGAAGCCATGGCTATTTCAGATCGTATTGTTGTCATGAACGAAGGTGAAGTCTTACAAATTGGTACACCAGAAGAAATCTACACACAACCAAACTCACCTTTTGTTGCTTCTTTTATGGGTATTGCGAATATATTAGACTCCCCAAATGCAGTGGAAGTTTTTAGACCAGAACACATCCTCATTGATCCAAAGGGCCGTTACGAAGGAAAAGTCTTATGGCAAGAATACTTAGGACGTATCACACGGCTTGGGCTTTTATGGCATGATAAAGAAATTATTTGTGAACAACTTTCTAAATCTAATACTTCTATAAGCATCCATCAAAATATACGGTTTAACTTTGATGAAAACATCATCAGTCATGTTAAATATATATCTTAAAAACAGTCAAATGAAACTTAACTAATATAGGCCTAAGGTATAATATACCTTAGGCCTATATTACCTTTTGAGTTGAAACAACTCTTATCCAAAAAGAAACTCAATTAATTTGAGTTTCTTTGTTTAAAGTCTGAGATTATAAGATTACTTTCTTTACAATACCATAAATTATTTTTACTTTGTCTACATCAGTCTTTCCTGTGTCTTTATCGATTACAGCACCATAGACATGAGGCATAATCTTCTTCACACCAGCATCTACACATACTCTTAGTATTTCCTCGAAGTTTTCTAAGTTAATGCCACCAGTAGGCTCTAACATGCTGATATCCATATCTGCACATGCTTTTGCTACATACTTAAGTTCGTCAATACTTTTAAGGCCACCCATTGGATAAAACTTAACCGCATCAGCTTTCATATCTTTAAGCATAGCAAGTGCTGTTTTTACATCTACAATACCATCCATTTCTTTTGATGATAACTCACCAGTACTGATCTTTACTTTTCCTACTGTACCAGTAGGACTGATCAATACATTAACAGCTGTTTTTATACAGTCGTTAGTAGCCAAAGCACCTGCTGCATAACCAGCTGATGTGAACACCTGGTTCACATGACCCGGATCGGTATGTGCTGCTATTGTTGCTGCTTTTATTGCTTGAGCAGGATCTCCGGCACCTAGACCAACAGAGACACAAGGTACTGACTTTTTATACTCTTTAACATATGTTATACCTTCTTCTGCAGTTTCAAATTGTTTAGAAAGAACACCTATTGCAGTATGACCATCCATTGCCTCATAAACAGCTTTTCCATTCTCAGCATCTTTAGCCAAGAAGTTTACCGCTACAAGATCTTTATAAAATTTTATATTTGTTTTCATGTGTCCTCCACTTATGATAATACAGATTTAAACTTATTTATGATAACAGGCACATCTTCTTCAGTTATAGATCTTACATCAAGACTTAACTTTCCGATATTTGCAAAATGATCTCTAACCACTACTTTAACAGAACCTGATTTTAGCCTCTTAACAACTGCTATACAATCCATTTTAGTCATTGCATCTAGCACTTTGACTTCTACTCTATAGATAGGTCTTCCGGCTTCATCTGCAATACATTTGGTTTCTAGTTCGTCTAACTCACTTAAACCATTCATTAATAGAGTGATCAAATGTTTTTGATTATTAATAATCTCTTGTTCATCTCTAAGATCATATTGCATCACTGCTTTAACAAGACCCATGATGTTTTCCTTACCAATTTTCATGGCTCTAGCAATACCTAAATATTGCTTTTTACATGACTTAATCAACTCTTTTTTACCTGTTATAAACCCTGAGCTTGGTCCTTCTAATGCTTTTGCACCGCTATAAATTACTAGGTCTGATCCTAATTTGATATACTTGTGTAAATCACCTTCAGCTGCTGCATCTACTATGATTGGTAGCTCATGTTTATGAGCTAGTTTTATCATATCTTCTAATGAAACCATACCCTTTTGAACACAGTGGTGAGACTTTACATAAAAAAGCGCAACCGTTCTATCAGTGATTGATTCTTCTAGGTGTTCTATTGTTACTTTATTACTTGCACCCGCTTCAACAATCTTACCACCACCCAGTTGTATCATGGTCTCAATAGGCGCGCCGAAGTTGATCATATGACCCTTTTGTACGATTATTTCATTTTCTTCTTGTTGCAATGGTAAACTCTCAACTACAGTTCTTGAATCCTTACTGATAACTGCTGCAACAGAAATGGCTATACCCGCTGAAGCTGAACAGGTAACACATGTATCTTCTGCACCTGTGTGTTCAGAGATGATCTCTCCTGCTTTGTCTATAAGTTCATCTATAACAACAAACGACTGACCCGCTTGTTTCATCGTTTCTGCAACATCATCAGATATTTTAGAAACACCCAATGCGGTCATTTTTCCACTACAGTTAATGACTTGATCCAAATCAATATTTTGATATATTGACATAAAAACCTCTTTTCTTAAGAAAGAGTGACTACAAAGTAGTCACATCCTTTAAATAAACATTGAAGCAATACCTGCTAATAACATGGCACCTATAATTGCACCACCCGCAATGTGACGGTCCATCTTATAGAATATTGCTGCACCAACAAATGCACCGATACCCGCTGGAACACTGTATTGAATGGCAGAAAGAATAATAAGTGGTCCTAAGAATCTTCCAGTTGCATTACCGGCACCCATCATGATACCTGTACCTGAAGTAGAAATACCTTGAGGCATAATCTTTCTAATGATAATAATCAGTAAACCAATTAATAATCCAATACCTCCACCTGTTAATAGAGCAAGTGGAAAACTTTCAATTGGAGCATTCATACCCGCTGCTAACATCATAGCTGGTATACCAATACCAACACCTGTCATCAGCGAACCACCAATATCTAATAGACCAACAAGTGGACCTTCTAAAACTCTTGCGATTAAAAATCCAGTAGCAAATCCTGCAGCTGCAGCATAATCACCACCGTTTAAGCCTTGATCCAACATCTGAACAACAAATATTTCATTAAATGCACCTGTACCATGTACAACATACATATGTGTACCTGCAAAGATTGCAGCACACGCTATAGCAACTAAAAATGGGAATATATTATCTGATAATAACGACAGTCCTTTTTGTGATAAATTCTTTTCCATAGATACTCCCCCCTATAATCCTAATTTAGCAAAGAAGCCTCTAAAGTATGCAATAACAACAAACATTGTTATAACAATACCTAGCATCACTTGCGCTGGTCTGTTAAATCCATTTTCTTCAATGGTTTCACCAATCAAGATACCTAATACAATACCTGGCACGGCATTTCCCATAATCATTTGTGCACAACCACCTAAGATAGTACCCCAGATACCAGTTCTCTTACCTGCATCTAATGCAGCCAGCCAGAATATAATAGGCATTACAGTTTTCATCATCATACTTGATGCTGGTGATAAAATTTCTTTTGCAATAAGTGATAATGATTCTGGTATAGATGATGCCAATGTGTTTAAGAATGTTACTACCAAAGCACCAACGATGGATCCAACAATCATCATTTTCTTTGGATCATGTAATGTTTCCTCAGGGTTCTTGTTTTTAAATAACAATGTACCTGCTGCTAGGTTTGGAACGATACGGTGTAAGACATCTTGTGTTAATGCACCAGATGCAACTACCGCTGCTGCTGCATTAAATAAAAATCCTAGACCAAACGAATAATGCGCTAGTGGATCACCCTGACATGCGTTGAGTTCCCCTAATGTTCTAAAAGCTCCCATTGATTGTGACTTTGGTGTGTGAAACATTCTTGCAGCTCCTGCTGCTACGGCTCCACCACCCAGTGCACCAATGATTAATGATTTAATGATAATAACAATCAAATTACTCCTCCTTTAATACTAAATAACCTCTTTATTTTGTCTAACGTGATCACGGTTAGTTACAAACTTTATAATGGCGCTACGTAACTGATTCTAACTTTGATACTGTATGTGATTTGAAATGCTGCTTTTTCTCTTGCTGCGAATAAAAATAGGAATTTTTCTGTGAATTTTTTATTGGCTTCTTTTTCAATTACAATTGAAAGTGGCTCCATTTTTAAGATCTGACCTTTTACTTCTCCATATACTTTTTTTCGAAGAATTGTAATGGCTTTTGTCAATGATTCATCTTTGGTTCTGCCATCGGCTGTAATAGATAATGTCTTTTCAATTGTTTGAAGTAATTCCTTCTTTTCCATTATAGACCTCTCTATCGATTGTATTTGATAAATGCCTTAGTGATTCTTTCTCCTAATTCTTCTAAGTCCATAAAACCAAAACCTAATACTTTGTTACCTTCTCTAAGTGCTGATTCTCCAGCTTCAATTGAACGCAGGTGATGTTTTGCTTTGTAACCATATTTATTTGCTGCCATCAATGCACCAGCACCACCAGAACCACAGAATGAAATGCCTAAATCTGCATTGTGTTTATTCATTTCATCACCTAGTTTCATATCTGCTGCCATGCCCGGTATAACGATTGCAGTACCGCCAGCTTTTTCAATACCTTTTGCTACTTTCTGTCCTTTACCTAATCTATCTCCAATAACAATAATAATCTCTTTTTCCATTGTCTTATCCCTCCATAGATAGTGCAGTTTGTATATGAATCGAAGCCAGTATCACTTCACATTCAGTAACAACTACATCATATTTAACTGCAATTGTTTCTATCAATTCCTTAGTGACTTTAAATGCATGATCTTCAATATCATTTTTTATACTTGTATCTACTGGTGCTAATTTCTCTTTGACTTTCATTCTGTCAATGAAACCAATCATATGAGAATAGAATCCTAACTTAAAGTGATCTTGAAATCTAATTTGATGATCTTCTACAAAAGATTCTATGAATCTTAGATCCGCGTCATAATCAGCCATTTGCTGATCGGTTAAGTTCATGCTATCTTTTATAAAATCAAAAGACGTCATTGTTGCCTCCATTATCTGTCTTATATATATTGCCATTTACAATGGCATATTTTGCTTCAATCCAATTGTTACTGCTTTTAGTTATACCAACAGAATCTTCAAATGTTTTCTTTGATTCATGTTGTTTGAATATCGTAAAGTCACCATAGAATCCCTCTTCTATATGACCTAAACCTTTTAGTTTAAAGTGCTCAGCTGGTTTGTGTGTAACCATCGCTATGACGTCTTCTAATGAATAACCATTAGCCAATACTTTGTTCATCACATTGATTAGACTCTTTACGACAGTGTTGATGTTCTTATCGTAGATATCTGATCCTATAAAATCATGTTTGAAATTATGTTCTAAAGCTTTAGAAAAAATATCAAATGAAAAGCTTGAAGAACCATGTCCTAGATCAAACTTAACACCTCTATCTTGTGCATTAATGACTTCTAACTTAGGTTGACCTGAGTTTAAGAACAAACCATTGGGTTTGTTGTGATAACAATGAGTAATCACATCACGACACTCTGTACAAGCCAGTACTTCTTCTACAATGGGAGGAGCATTACCAATATGAATCACCAGTGGTAAGTCTAACCGTTTAGCAATCTCTTTAGATTGTATGATAGGATCTATACCTTTGTCTTTTAAAACAGAACTGCTTGCTCTTGCTTTAAGCCCAACTATCAGATCTGAATAGTCTTTTACAGCCTGTTGAATTTTTGCCTCATCTATTGCATTATCTTCAGATAACTCACTTAATGTTTTTAGTCCATCTGAAGCAGTATTTAGA
>JABXKX010000134.1 GCA_013619035.1 Peptostreptococcaceae bacterium | reverse complement strand
CATTATGAATAGTGTATCAGAACGAAAATCAGAAAGGTATACTTTTGACCATATTATTACAAAAAGAAAAACTGCTAAAAGCAGCTTTTCAATTATAATTTCTATTCATTTTCTTCAGTACGTCTAAGCAGTTCAGCTGCTTGTGTTGCAGGTTTTGTAATATACTCTATTTGATAAGAACTACCACTTACAACTTCTCCACTTGGGAATGTGATATTAAAATTAGAAGTTGAAACAACAGAATCTACTGGAATAAATTTTAAGTTGCCATCTTTTAATAATAAATTGTAGCCTCTTATAAACTTCACTACACCACCTTCAAAAGTTTTAATAACCTGTGGATTGGCTTGAACTGTTACACCTTGGTGTTCCGGAATATCACAAGCTCTAGGCACCATATAAACTTGATCGGCTATCGCTATAGAATAGTTATACCGATCCAATCGAACCCTTCTTACCGCCACTTCTGTATTGGGACAATACTCTGTTGCTTTTAGATTTGAATCTGTACAAATTGTGACTTGAACATGAGCATCATCAAAACTTGTTGGGACTGTGCCTGGTAAAAATATTTCAGTATAGATCTGAGAACCCGCTGGATCTAAAGCGGATAATGACGATGGTCTTTTACCAGAGACTCTATCTACTGTTGCTCTAAGCAAACCTTCTGGTTCAACAAATCCTTTATCTGGAAGGTCTTCATGAATCTTAGCCATAACAACTTGCCAAAACTCAGCAGCTGCACCCGATCCTTCATCCATTTTTAATCTCACATCATTTCCAAACCATACGGCTGCGGTATAATACGGTGAGTAACCGATAAACAATGCATCTCTTTTATCTGAAGTTGTACCAGTCTTACCTGCTATCGGTATACCTTCGTTATTTTCTCTGATTTGAGCTTTCCTTGCATAACCTCTTGTAACTGCTGTACGCATCATATCTTGAATGATAAACGCCACTTGCTCTTCTATAATTGTTTTCCTTTCAGGTACATTATCAATGATAATTCTACCGGATAAATCTGTGATTTTAGTAAAGGATATGGGTTCTACATAAACACCCTGATTTGCATATGTTGCATATGCTACTGTCATTTCAAGTGTGCTAATACCATATGTCATACCACCGAGTGCTACTGCAGATATATTAACATCCTGACTCTTTTCTTCAACAATAGTTGTAATCCCAAGTTTTTTCAAATGATCAATGATATTTTGAGCGCCTAATCTATAAGCTAATTTAGCGGTAACAACATTTAAGGAATCTTCAATACCTTGTCTTAGATTCTTACGACCTCTATATTTGAAAGTACTCTCTTCATACCAATTAACTGGCCATCTTTCACCAGGTGTATCTTTATTAAGATAAGTTGGTACATCATCAATAACACTGGCAGCAGTCCAATCTCTACTTTCTATAGCAACAGTGTATGTGCCAATAGGTTTAATTGATGAACCTGGTTGATGTGGTACCAAAGCTCTATTATAAATATTTTGACCGAAGGATTGTCTTCCCCCGACAATTGCTTTAATATGTCCACTGGCGTGATCTAATATAACAAAGGCCGATTGAGGTTGTATTTCTCCATGTTTGCTAACAATATAATTTCTATCATCTATTAATAAACCACCATCTTCAGCTGGAATAAAAAATTCTGGATAATCTATAAAGAAACTTCTATCAATGATTAAGTTTCCATCCTCTTTTGTTTTATAAGCATCATCAATTAAAACATCTCGCCCTTCATATATATACAGACCTGATATAGATGTAAAATTCTTATGATCAATATACCTTGGCTTATCACTGTTCTCATCATAGGTAAACAATCGTTTAACCACTACTTGTACTCGATCGGTTTGTTGATAAAAATCTAAATATTTATTTTTAAGTAATACCAAGTTATCTTGAGAATCAAAGTAGTATGCATCTTTTGTTATCATCAGTTGATTCTCTTCATTGATAACATTATCATATTTATGAAGAATGACTCTTAAAGTCTCATCATTAACTATGTTTTTATCTGAATTAAACATCGCAACAACATTTGGAAATAATGCTTCGTTAGTCAGTAATCCAAGTTCCAAAAGGGCTTGTTTGATAATAACAATATCTTCATGCGTCATCAATCTAGAATAACGTTCTAAAGCGAACTCATCTGCAGTAACTGTTGTTTGCTCTACAATCGCATCTAGTGTATTAATCCCCACAACACCATCGACAGCTAAGTCATTCCTCTGTTGAAATTTTCTTACAGCGATATACGTATTGTCATCAAAGGTCTCAGATAAATCTACAAAATTATAGATATCTTCAAGTTGCTCTTGCATCTCAAAGTCGATTGTCGAGTAGATAATATAACCGTTGTTATAAAGCATGGCTTCTGCAGCTTCTCGTGTGATGCCTTCTTTTTCTGCTAGAGCTTTTGCTGCATCATCTTTAATTAAATCACCGAAATACGAAGTGATATTATTCGTTTTATTAACATTCGGATGAATATGACTTGATATATCAAGATCATATGCAAATTCATATTCTTCTTCTGTAATCATATCGTTGTCATACATTTGATAGATCACTTGATTGTATCTTTCTTGAGCAACTGGGTTAAACACCAATGTATAGACTTCATTTGTTTCATCTATAATTATATGGTCTTCTCTAACCTGTTCCTTTGTAATACGTTTCATCGGAGCATAACGACTCGGCGCTTTTGGAATACCTGCAATAATAGCAGATTCTATTAAATTCAGTTCACTTGCTTCTTTTGAAAAGTAGATTCTAGAAGCAGAAGCCACACCGTTTGCCTGCATACCTAATGAAATTTTATTCAGGTATGCCTCTAAGATCTGTTCTTTAGTCAAAGAACGTTCTAAAAACATCGCATAATAAGCTTCTTTTACTTTCCGTTCTATAGCTCTTTCATTCGAAAGATAAACATTTTTAGCAAGTTGTTGTGTTATGGTTGATGTTCCTTTAATGCTGTCACCAGATTGATATGATTCAACAACCGCTCCAGCCAGTCTAACATAATTAAATCCTTTATGATCAAAGAAGGTTTTATCTTCTATAGCCACAATAGCATCTATTAGATGTATGCCAATTTCTTCATAATCTATATTGGTTCTCATACCAGAATCACCATACAGCGTTTCAATTAATTCACCTTGACTGTCCACTATGATCGAATTTTCAGTCAGTCCTTCTTTTATGCTATATGGATCTATTGGTGGTAGATCATACACAATATTAAGAACATATGCACATGCAAATACACCTCCCATTAACACAAATAACAATCCGAGTAAGAAGGTGTTTCTAATAAATGAAAAAATCATATGAAACACACTAAAAATAGCATGAACAATAGTCTTTTTCTTTTTTGGCAATTGCTCAACCGTTGGTTCAGAAAGCTCTTCAACTTGAGGCTCAGTAATATCTTCAACTTTTAAATGTTTATTAGATTTAAAGATCATAACAGCCTCCTTTTCACAATTCCTATTCAATTCTAAGTGATTTATGTCCCTAGTTAATACATACCCTGAATTCACTGTTTGTATCAATATTACTGATTATTTTAATATAAAAATAAAAAAAAACACTAAATTCAAATATGAATTTAGTGTACTTCCTTCTATGATAAAATTTACGATTATTACTCATGTGAACCAATGACAACTTGAAAGCCTTCTTCAAGTAAATCTTTCTGAATAGACTCTATTCTGTTACATTCAACTTCCATACATCTAGCAAGGTGAACAACTGATATATTCGATTTTTTCAGTTGATTTATTTTATATGCCATACTGGTTCTAAAATTTTTTTCACACCCACAACAATGGAAAACAGTGCCTAACCGAACCGTTTCATCGTAGTTTTTAAACGCGGCTTTTTTATCATAATAAGCATTAAAACACCCCGTACTCGCACAGTCATCAGTTAATTTTCCACATACAAGAATTGCTATATTAATCATATAATTGCTCCCTTATAAACAATATGCATCTCTCCATTTATTTGATGTAACGTTGACTCTACTTCAAACACATCAAATAGTAATTTCTGAGTTACCACTTGACTTGGGATACCATGACATACGACTCGACCCTCTTTCATCACATAAATATAATCACAGTATTTGATTGCTATATTCAAATCATGAACTGCCGCCATAACTGAAATATTTAATGCTTTAATTATATTCAGTAAATGTAATTGGTGTTTTATATCCAAATGATTTGTAGGTTCATCTAAAATCAAACATTCCGGTTGTTGTGCTAAGGCTCTTGCAAGTATAACTCGTTGCTGTTCTCCACCTGATAAAGATGAAAACTCTCTTTTTAAAAACTCTGTCATACCGACTGTTTCCAAAGCCTGTTTGACGATGTTAATATCATTGATTGAATTTCTTTCAAGTGATTTTTTATATGGATGTCTACCCATCATCACCATATCCTCAACAATAAAATCAAAGTTCATATGGTTATGTTGAGCAACAACAGACATCTTTTTTGCACTCTCTTGTAGCTTTATTGTTATTAAGTCTTGTTCATCCAGTCTGATCACGCCACTTGAAGGGCTTAGTGTTCTATAAATACATTTTAGCAGCGTACTTTTACCACTACCATTTGGACCGACAATTCCAACAAATTGTTTATGTCTAACTCTCATATCGATATCATCTAAAACTTTTTTAACACCATAATAGTGATGTAGACTTTCCACTCTTATCATGACTTACCTCCGAATCCATAGGTTCTTTTACAAAGAAGCCAAATAAAGCACGGTGATCCAATTGCAGAGATTAAGATACCAATAGGTAACTCGGTATGAGGTAAAAGGGTTCTTGAAAATATATCTGCCCAGATCATAAACAATGACCCTAATAATGCAGATACAACCACCAAGCGCTTATGATCTGTACCGAAAATCATACGGTTAATATGAGGAATAATCAGACCTACAAACCCTATCATACCAGAACAATAAACCACTAACCCAATCATCAGTGATGTTATTATCAAGTAGATTTTTCTAGAGTGATTTAAATTTTTGCCTAAAGTAATTGCTACATCATCACCAAGTAACATCAAATTCAAAGTTCTATATTGCGTCATAAAAAATAGTGTACCTAAAATAATCAAAGGCGCAATGAAAAGTATTTGTGACCATTTAGCACCTGCCAAACTTCCCATTAACCAATAGGTGATTGTCTTAATGCCCTCCTTGTCATCAGCAAAAAAAATAACAAAGCTTGAAAAAGATGAGCATAAAGCACTCAATGCCATACCTGCTAATAGCAGTTTTATCGAGTTCGATTTACCACCTAGATTTGAAATAAAAAGTACACCAATAGAGATACCAAATGCTCCTATAAAAGCCATCACACCAACAAAGTTTCCACCTAAAAAGGTGCCTATTCCTAATAAGATGGCTAGCGTTGCGCCTAAAGATGCACCTGATGATATCCCCAATATATATGGATCTGCCAAAGGATTTTTCACTATAGCTTGCATCACTACTCCAACGACCGCTAATGACATACCCACTAAACATGCTAATATAACTCTAGGCATTCTGATTAGCCAGATAACATCATGTAAACTCCCCATCGAATAAGAGTCCGGATAAGCACTCGGCTTAAATTTTGCTGCAATAACATCCATAATCTTCTTTAATGGAATATCTATAGTGCCTATAGAAATGGCATAGATAGCAGTCAATAAAACTGCCACCATCAAAATTATCAAAGCCAATGCAAATGTACTTCTAATGTATATTTTTTTACTTATAGATGCCATTAGAAATTCTCTCAATACCATCTATAGTTCGTATACCACTTGCATACATCTCTCCCAATGGAATTGGAATTACTTTATTATTTTTTACTGCAGATAAATTGGAGAATGCTTCTATATCAAGCACGCCGTTTAAAGCTCCATTTTCTGCTTCTTCATCTGTTCTTTCTCCACCATTATAATAAACAACAAAAATTGTATCCGGATCGAATTCTATTAAATCCTCACGACCAATATTATTCCCCTCTGGATTAATCAATTCAGCGCCTAACTGAGTTACCATATCTCCACCTAAACTAGTAACACCATAAGAGTAAATATCATCTCCGTAAAACTCAATAATTATAGCTGATTTCTGCGTTTCTTTTTTTGATTCTTCTGCTGCATCCAACACTTTTTTGTTAATGTCATTAACGATTGTTTCAGCTTTCTCATTAACATTAAATATTTTTCCCAATGTCAATATATCATCCAACTCATTTTGAAGTGTCCTTGGACTTGTACAACCCGTGTTGAGTGCCATATAAGTTCCGATATTATTATTATGATAATAATCTACATCACCAATTCTTTTCTCAGAGAAATAAGAGTACCAACTTAAAATAAAATCAGGCTCTAACATAATAACCGCTTCTTTACTGGGTTGCCAATCATCTAAATATTCAATGTTTGAAAATGCATTTTCAAACTCTGGTTTAACTTTATGATCTAATCCTGCCGCAGCTATTATTTTATCTTCCAAACCGAGTGCTAGTAATGTTTCGATTGAATTTTGATATACAGCCACTACTTTTTCTGGTGACTTTTCGATTGTTACTTCCACAGGTTCCTTCGCATAATTGTATGTTGTGAAAGTCACTGGATAATATGATATTTCTGTTTCGTTTACTGTGTTATTTTCTGAAACATTACTTTCAACTGGGCTATCACCTCCAGCTTCACTTGAATTACATCCTGTAAACACCATGGCAAGCGATAGAATTAATATCGTTATTGCAATATGTTTCATCATTTCATTTTTCTTCATGTTTTCTCCTCTTATAATTATTTTCTAGATATTATTTATCTAAACTAATACTGCTAACCGAGCATCTCATCAACTCTATTAACAAATATTTTCCTAACATCATCCAACTCTCCTAATCCTTTTAACACGCATGAAACATTGATACATTCTTTTTCTAAATCTGTTTTAAAGGATTCTTCATCACCTGCCATATCATTGATAGCGTGATCCCCAGCTACCAACATCAAGGGTTGGAGTGTTAAATGTTTATAATGAATTACATCACTCATAATATCTTCTAACATCGGATAACCTTCCACATTGGCAATAAATACATCTGATCTAATCTTAGAAATCTTGCTCTGTAACATACTATAACAAGCATTGGCATAATGTTCTGTGCCATGTCCCATCATAATGATACCTTCGTTTTCTTTACAACTTGGTAAATTTTGAATAATCGAGTTAACCAACTCGTCATAATGATGTTCTTCAAATAATAATGGTAATCCCAGAGATATCTTCACTTTATGATTTTGTTCAACTAACAGGACTGCAGATTTTACTTTGTCATATTCGAATCCCGGTATGATATGAAGTGGTTGTACTATTATTTCATCCATACCATCACTCACCATAGATTGCAAAGCTTCCTGCGGTGTATTGACGTGAATTTTATCTCTCTTCTTTAATTTTTTAATAATCATATTAGAGGTAAAGGCCCTCCTAACATCATGTGTTGGAAATTGTTCCATTACCAGGTTTTCTATAGAT
>JABXKX010000443.1 GCA_013619035.1 Peptostreptococcaceae bacterium | reverse complement strand
TTTATAGATTGAAATAGTGTATAATTAAGCAGTTGTTACGAAAAAGAAACAAATTGTTTTAAAGAGGAGGTTTTTATGGAAAATTTAAATCCAAAACGTGATGGTTTTACATCCAAGTTTGGTATCATTGCTGCCGCTGCAGGTTCAGCAATTGGTCTAGGGAATATATGGAAATTTCCGTACATCGTTGGAATTAACGGTGGAGCTGCATTTATTTTAATTTATTTAGTATGTATCGCACTTATTGGCGCACCTATTATGTTATCTGAGTTCCTTATTGGACGCCGCGCTCAAAAAAATGCTGTTGGTTCATTTAAGAAATTAGCTCCAAATACACCTTGGTTCTTAACTGGTTGGATGGGACTTGGTGCTGCATTCATGATTTTATCATTCTATGGCGTAGTTGCAGGTTGGACTTTCTTCTATGTTATAAAAATGATATTTGGAGCATTTAAAGATATGTCACCTGATGCAATTGGTGGTATGTTTGGTAACTTCATTTCAGGTACAAATGACGCTGGTACTTTTGGTGAGTGGTGGCATCCTATTATGTACCAAGTAGGATTTATGGTATTAACAGCTGGTGTTATCTTAGGTGGTGTTAAGAATGGTATTGAAAAGTATTCAAAGATTTTAATGCCGATGTTATTAGTCATTATTATTATCTTAGATATTAAAGCGATCTCTTTAAAAGGATCATCTGCTGGTGTTGAATTCTTATTCAAACCAGAATGGAGTGCTTTAAAATTGAGTTCTGTTCTTGATGCTTTAGGACATGCGTTCTTCTCATTATCACTTGGTATGGGTACTATGATCACATATGGTTCTTATATTGGTAAAAAAGAGAACCTTGGTGTGACTTCGATTCAAGTAACAATAGCAGATACTTTAATTGCGTTATTAGCTGGTTTAGCTATATTCCCTGCTGTATTTGCATTTGGAATTGAACCGGGTGTTGGACCAGGATTAGTATTCGTTACTTTACCTAATGTATTTAATGCAATGGGTGGTATTGGTCAATTATTCGGAATTATGTTCTTTGTACTTCTTGCAGTAGCTGCATTAACTTCTTCGATTTCTATTTTAGAAGTTGTGGTTGCATACTTATCAGAAGAGATGAACTTAGATCGTAAAAAAGCAACTATTATTTCTACGCTAATTATTACTTTTATGGGTATTTTATGTTCGTTATCTTTAGGACCATTTACTCAAACATTCCCAATATTAGAGTTAAGCGAAGGCGAAGGTGTTGCTAGATTCTTTACTCAATATGGATTCTTTGATGCTTTAGATAAAATCTCTGCTAACTTCTTATTACCAATAGGTGGATTAATGATTTCTGTCTTTGTTGGTTGGAAAATGAAAAATGAAGATATAAAAGAAGAATTATCAAACAATGGTGTTCTTAAAATAGGATACTTTGTAGTATTTGATTTCTTATGTAAATTCATTGCACCACTAGGAATCGTATTTGTATTCTTATACAACTTAGGTGTAGTAAAAGCAGTATTTACATTCTTTGGTTGGGAAATATAATAAATTAAGCCGATGTGTTGAACATCGGCTTTTTCTTAATAAAAAAAGGCTTCCAAACGGAAGCCTTACTTTATTTTTTGAACTTTGTGATTTCCTCACAGAAGCTACAAACATATTCTAATACTTTATCATTTTCAGCAAATTTATGGAAAGTTGGATTAACGTAATCATCAAAATTAGTGATACATCTAGGATTTTTACATTCAATATGCCCGATAATTTCTTCTGGTACTTCTACAGTAAACTTTTCAACTCTTTTGTCATTCTTGATGATATTTACCGTGATATGTGTATCGATTAGTGATAGGATATCGAAGTTGAAATCTACTTTATCTTCAATTTTGATGATGTCTTTCTTTCCTAACTCTTTACTGCCGACATTCATTAATAAAACCACTGGGGCATCAATTTTATTCAGCTTAAGCATATGGAAAACTTCAAGTCCTTTTCCTGCTTTGATATGATCAAGTACTACACCGTTTAAAATACCTTTAACCTCTAACATATGGTCCCACCTCCAATAATTTCGAAATCAATGCCATTCTTACGTATACCCCTATTTTTGATTGTTCAAAGTATACAGCGCGTTTGTTATCATCTACTTCATATGAAATTTCATTAACTCTTGGTAGTGGATGCATGATAATCATGTCTTCTTTTGCATTTTCCAATTTATCATTTGTTAAAATGTAAGAGTTCTTTAGTTTTAAATAATCTTCTTCGTTAAAGAATCTTTCTTTCTGAATTCTAGTCATATATAGAATATCAATTTGCTCTACCACTTCTTCTAAGTATCTTACTTCTTCAATTTCAATATCGTATTGATCTAGAAGTTGTCTTTTTAATGAAGAAGGTAATTGTAATTCTTCTGGAGAAATTAGAATGAACTTCTTAGCATTAAATCTTGCCATAGTTCTAATTAGTGAATGTAC
Source organism: Peptostreptococcaceae bacterium (assembly GCA_013619035.1). The sequence continues at coordinate 5,141 of JABXKX010000443.1, read as the reverse complement.
CGTACGACCGTATTTTAAGTCGCCACAGAAAGCAATTGTATGATTTTCTAATTGACCTTTATATACTTTTATTGTTAGTAAGTCAGTTAATGTTTGTGTTGGATGTTGGTGTCCGCCATCTCCAGCGTTGATAACTGGTACTTCAGAATACATTGAAGCTAATTTAGGAGCACCTTCTTTTGGATGTCTCATTACGATAATATCTGCATAGTATCCCATAACCCTAATGGTATCAGCAATACTTTCACCTTTTTTAGCAGAACTTGTATTGGCATCAGCAAATCCAATTAAGTTACCACCTAATCTTAACATTGCTGAATCAAAACTAAATTTTGTTCTTGTGCTTGGTTCATAGAATAAAGAAGCTAGGATCTTACCATTACAGATATCACTGTATTTTGATGGGTTGTTATACATATCCTCCCCGAGTTCTACTACTTTTAAGATTTCCTCTTTAGTAAAATCTTCCGGCTCAATTAAATGTCTTAAACTTGAGTGATTCATTTTATCTCCTCCTATGGATACTATCTTTGCAATAAAAAAAGTCTTTTCTACACGAAAAGACCTAGTTATCCAAAAGATATCATGCTAGACCTTTTCAACCTCTCGGGTCGAGTTAAAGGTATATATTTTATTGGCTTCATGATATCACATGAGAAAATGTCTGTCAATTAAAATTTTAATCTTGACATCAATTATTAGCTATGATATTGTTTGAACAATAGAACCTTTAAATAAGTACGAGAGACTTGGAAGGTAAGTTATGATTGAATTCTACGGATTCTACGCCTTCTTATGCCCATAAGAAGGCTTTTTTGTTAGGAGGAATAATGAGTACATTAATTAAAAACGGACATGTGATTAATCCTGCAACACAGTTAAATGAAATTACAGATATTTTGATTACAGATGGTAAAGTTGAAAAAATAGAAACTCACATTGAAGGTAATTTTGAACATATAATTGATGCAACAGGCAAACTTGTAAGTCCTGGATTTGTTGATTTGCATGTACATTTAAGAGAACCTGGATTTGAAGATAAAGAAACGATTCAAACTGGTACTCAAGCAGCATCAGCTGGTGGTGTAACAACCGTTGTTTGCATGCCAAACACGAAACCAGCGATACATTCTAAAGAGGTTGTAGAATTAATTCAAGCTCAAAATAAAAAAGCTGGTTTTTCAAGAGTGGAAATAGCGGGTGCTATTACAAAAGATATTTCAGGCAATGAGATTACACCATTAGATGAGTTGATGGATGCTGGTATTGTATCGGTATCTGACGACGGTAGAACGACACCAAGTTTAGAAATAATGAAAGAAGCTTTTAGACAGATCAAAAAAAATGACTTGGTTTTAATGGCTCATACAGAAGATGACGAATTGGCTAAGTATGGTTGTATGAATGAAGGGACTAGAAGTAAAGAACTAGGTCTTATTGGCATACCCAACTTAGCAGAATCTAATATAGTAAAAAGAGATATCGATTTATGTAAAGAAACGGATTCAAGACTTCACATATGTCATATCAGTACAAAAGAATCGATGGAGCATATTGTTAAGAGTAAAGCAGAAGGTGTAAATGTAACTGTTGAAATATGTCCTCATCACTTTATCTTAACAGATGATATTGTTGAAAAAGAGGATGCTTATACAAAAGTGAATCCGCCTATTAGAAGTGTGGTTGATAGAGACTATATGATAGAATGTATAAAAGAAGGTCATATTGATTGTATTGTGACAGATCACGCACCTCATGAAGATGCAACAAAAAAAGTTGCTTATGAGAAGGCTGCTTTTGGTATTAGTGGAATAGAGACCTCATTTGCATTGTCTTATACTTATTTAGTTAAATCAAATGTGATTACATTAAATAGATTGATTGAGATGATGAGTACAGTACCTGCAAAAATCATTAGAAAAGATGTTGGTGATATTTCTGTTGGCAAGTGTGCAGATCTCACAATTATTGATTTGAACAAGAATTATACAATTGATTCTAAAGAGTTTTATTCAAAAGGAAAAAATACACCGTTTAACGGGTTTGAAGTAAGTGGTGTAATTGAGTATACATTAGTAAATGGTGAAATAGTATATAGGAGGTAAGTATGTCAATTAATAAGTTAGTAGAAGGTATCATTAAGAAACAAAGTCCGATTGTTGTAGGATTAGATCCTAGAATAGAACAAATACCTGAAGAAGTAAAGAATAAATACTTTGAAAAATATGGTGAAACTCTTGAAGCTGTGAAACATTCTTTCATAGAATTTAATAGAGGAATTATCGATGCGGTCTCTGATTTAGTGCCAGCAGTAAAGCCACAGATTGCTTTTTATGAAAAGTATGGTATAGAGGGATTGATTGCTTATAAAGATGCTTGTGATTATGCTAAGGAAAAAGGTCTTCATGTTATTGCTGATATCAAAAGAGGTGATATTGGTTCGACATCTAAAGCTTACTCAGATGCTCACCTTGGCTTAACAGATATAAATGGTAAAAAAGTGTCGGCTTTCTTCTCGGATTCTGTGACCGTAAATCCTTATTTAGGAGATGACTGTTTAAAAGAGTTTGTTGAAGATATCAAAACATACGATAAAGGTATGTGGGTGTTGGTTAAAACATCAAATAAAAGTTCGGAACAATTGCAAAATCTTACTGTAGATGGAGAGACTATTTACCAAAAGGTTGGAGAATTAGTTGATGCATGGAGTCAACAAACGATTGATACTTGCGGTTATTCACCAATAGGTGCAGTGGTTGGAGCAACATTCCCAGAAGAAGCAGACTTATTAAGAACAGTAATGCCTAACTCGTATTTCCTTGTACCAGGTTATGGTGCTCAAGGAGCAACAGGAAAAGATATTGTAAATTGTTTTAACAACGATGGACTCGGAGCAATTGTTAATTCATCTAGAGGTATTATATTTGCTTACCTAAAAAGTGACAAAGATTATAAAACAGCAGCTAAAGAAGCTGTAATCAGTATGAAGGAAGATATTAATCAAGCATTAATTGACGCTGGTAAGAAGTACTATTAGGAGAGTGACATGAAGAAAACTTATGATTTAAAAATAATAAAAAAAGAGATTTTAAATGATGAAATCTTTAAAATAGTATTAGAAAAGCCAGAAGATATGCCGGAAATACTGCCGGGACAGTTTTTCGGACTATCGGTTTCGGACAATGGTTATCCACTTTTAAGAAGACCAATCAGTGTAAGTAAAGTAGAAGAGGACAGTTTTGAATTAACTATTAAAGTATTAGGAGAAGGTACTCTTCTTCTATTAAAGAAAGAAATTGATGAGAAGATTAATGTTTTAGGTCCTGTGGGAAATGGGTTCTTTTTAGAAGAGATGTCTGAAAACAGTATTATAGTAGGTGGTGGTATAGGGGTTTCTCCTATTAAAGAGCTTGCGCGTGTGATGAAAGAAACGTTAAAAAAAGATATTCCAGTTTTATTGGGCTTTAGAGATCAGCCATTTGATATGGATGATTTTAATGAAGTCAGTAATGATATAAAAATCGCTACAGAATCAGGTGTGGTTGGAGTAAAAGGTTATGTGACTACTTTATTAGAAGAAAGATTAAAATCAAACAAGCCAGAAGTAGTGTATGTTTGTGGACCTCATATGATGTTGAAAGCTGTAAAAGAATTATGTGAGAGATATAATGTTCCAACTCAGCTGTTAATGGAAGAAAGAATGGCTTGTGGTATAGGGGCTTGTTTAGTATGTACATGTGCTATAAAGAATGGTCATGAAATAAGCAATAAGAGAGTCTGTAAAGATGGTCCTGTATTTTATGGAAGTGAGGTAGTATTTGATGTCTAATCCTAATTTGAAAGTAGATTTAAATGGTTTGGTAATGAAGAATCCCATTACTGTCGCTTCAGGCACTTTTGGTTTTGGTCGCGAATATGCAGAATATGTCGATCTAAATCAAATCGGTGGAATTATGGTCAAAGGATTAACTTTAAAGCCTAGACTCGGTAATCCATCTCCAAGAGTTGCTGAAACACCTATGGGGATGTTAAACAGTGTTGGGTTACAAAATCCAGGCATTGAATATTTCATCGAACATGAGATTCCTTATTTAAGACAATTTGATACAAAGATTATTGCTAATATTAATGGTACAAATATAGAGGAATACTGTGAAATGGCAGAGATTACATCAAGAGCAGATGTTGATTCTTTAGAACTTAATATCTCTTGTCCGAATGTTAAAGCAGGAGGTCTTGCTTTTGGTACAGATCCTAAGATGGTATATAAAGTAACTAAGGCTGTAAGAAAAGCAGCTGGAAACAAACACTTAATTGTTAAATTAAGTCCTAATGTAACAGATATTAAAGAAATAGCATTAGCAGCTGAAGAAGCTGGAGCTGATTGTTTATCAATGATCAATACATTAACCGGTATGGTTATTGACATTAATAGTAGAAAACCTATTTTGGCTAGAGGTATCGGTGGTTTGTCTGGTCCTGCCGTAAAACCAGTTGCAGTACGTATGGTTTATGAAACTGCAGGTGTTGTTAATATTCCTATTATTGGCATGGGTGGTATCAGTACCTATAAAGATGCGGTCGAGTTTATTTTGGCTGGAGCAGATGCGATATCTATAGGAACGGCAAACTTTGTTGATCCTACAGTCTGTCAGAAAGTTTTGAACGACTTGACTTTATACTTAAAGTCCAATAATATTGAGAGTATAAAGGAACTAGTTGGACAAGTTATTCGTTAATGTGATAATGCCACTAGTCAGTAAGGTGGCACAGATGAGCATTTTTCAGAAGAAAGTTGACAGTTTAATAAAAAAAGAGTTAGAGGCTTTAAAAGAAGCAAAAAAGAAAAAAGAAGATGAAGCCAAGGCTATTCATAAACGAGAAACGACTCAATCGAAAATAAATAGATTATTAGAAGAACAAAAAAAAGAAAAAGAAAACAAGGAAAAATGATTGATGCCTAATACACTGGGTATTGTAAGACTACCTCTAATTATATAGAGGTTTTTTTAATGGATAAGTTATCTGAAGATTTGGAAATGATAAACTTCAATAAATGTAAAATACTCTGTTGACTTTTATAGCTCATCTTGATATTATATAAAAGCTGCTAGGGAATATCGCAGCAAATAATTTCAATT
>JABXKX010000306.1 GCA_013619035.1 Peptostreptococcaceae bacterium | reverse complement strand
GATTAACAACATTAAAACCAATAAAAGACACAATGAATAAAATGATTCCAATAAAAATAACCAAAATTAGAAATGTGAGTAGGGATTTATGTAGTTTGATTTTCTTATGAATCACCTCAACAACCGGTGACAATAAATTGGATATCCACCATGCAAATATAAATGGCATCCAAAGTAATATAAGTTTAAAGCCAAAGTAAACAAAAGCAACAATTGCTAATATAACTAAAGCGAGTAATATGAGTTTGTTCGTAAATTGTCCCATAATGCCTCCTATAAGCGAAACATGTAAATGCTGCATGTAAACAAAATAAATAAATGTCTCTTATATAAATATTACCATATTATTGATGTTTTAATCGTTTTTTGTTGGATTGTAAGAAATGTTTAAGATATTTTTAGGCTTACAAATCTTACAAAAAAGACTTATAATAAACGGAAGGGGGAATTAATATGATAGATTTAAGAAGTGATACCGTAACGCAACCAACAGAGGAAATGAGACAAGCCATTTTTACAGCCGTTGTTGGTGACGATGTATATGATGACGATCCAACCGTAAAAGAATTAGAAATGTATGCAGCAGAAATTTTAAATAAGGAAGCAGCTCTTTTTGTTCCAAGTGGGACTTTTGGGAATCAGTTATCTATCTTAACTCAAACAAGACGTGGTGATGAGATTATTGTTGGCCACGATTCACATATTTTATGTCATGAAGTTGGTGCATCAGCTGTCATAGCAGGTGTTCAATTGAGACCCATTGAAAGCTTTGGTGGACGTTTTGATTTAGACACTTTAAAAGCATATATTAGAGAAGATGATATCCATTATCCTGATACAGGACTTATTTGTATGGAAAATGCCCATGGTAACGGATCGGTTATGTCTTTAGAAGTTATGAAAGGGATTTACGATGTGGCAAAAGCACATCAAGTACCTGTACACTTAGATGGTGCTAGACTGTTTAATGCAGCAGCTGCTTTAGGCGTAAAAGTAGCTGAAGTTGCTCAGTATTCAGATACTGTAACTTTCTGTTTATCAAAAGGTCTTTGTGCACCCGTTGGATCAATTGTCGCTGGTACTGAAACATTCATAAAAAAAGCGAAGAGAAACAGAAAATTAATGGGTGGTGGTCTTCGACAAGTTGGTTTCTTAGCAGCAGCAGGTTTGGTTGCATTAAAGGATATGGCAGAAAGACTGGTTGATGATCATACTTTAGCTCAGTATTTAGCAGATAAATTGGATGAGTTTGAGGCGATAGAAGTTATTAGAGATAGACTTGATATTAATATGGTATTCTTTAAGATGGCTGTAGATGAAGAGAAGTTTATCAGTCAGATGATGGATCGAAATATTAAAATTAATGGTATTGAAGATGGCGAATGGCGATTTGTAACAAATCACGATGTCTCTAAAGAAAATATTGATTATGTGATTCAAACGATGACAGAATTATTATAATAGGTGCACCTAACTCAATGAGTTAGGTGTTTTTTTAAAGATTAACAGAGTATTATCAGAAGATTAAATAAAGAATATGAGGTTAATAGATACATTGATTCATCATATAATAGAAAGGACAAAGGAAAATACAAGGGGGATATGATGAAGTATTTAAAAACGTTATCGATTTTAGCAGTTTTGTTTCTGCTTATAGGATGCCAAACAATTGGCAATAACAGTATGACAAACAATAACAATGTATCAACAGATGAAACAGTTAATAACGTAGAAAATGAACAAACAAATGATGCACAAACAAATGATGGACAAACAAATGATGAACTAACAAATGATGAACAAACAAATGATGAACAAACAAATGATGAAGCAATTGAAGAGGTAGAAGAAGTTTTAACATTTAATTATCTTGATGAAACTCAAACTGATTCAAGTAGAGCGGTTGAACTCATAAGAGAATTAAGTTCAGAGAAGTATGAAGGCAGACAAGCTGGTTTAGCTGCTAACGAAATGGCTGAAGATTATATGGTCAACTTGTTTAAAGAAATCGGCTTAGAATCTCCCGAGGGGTTGGATTACAAACAACTGTATACTCAGAAAGCCGCTTATCCAGTTAAGGCGACTGAAATTAGTGTCATAGGCAGTGATTTGGAGTTGGAATATCAAATTGATTTTACAGAGAGATTTTTGATGGGACAGACTTATTATGATGCTGAAATAGAATCTGAGATGGTCTATATTATGAATAGAAAACAGCTAATAGAAGAAGTGGAGCTATTAGATGGTAAAGTTCTATTAATGACTGCAGAGGTTTACTATGATTATAAGACCTGGGGTCGAATCGATAAACTTTTGGCTGATGACATTGAAATAGAAGCAATTGTTGTTTCAACCGAAGCGCCAGCAGTTGGTATGCGTGTTGCTAGATATGTTCATGCAACTGAAGGATTAGAATTTGAAGCAAATGATCCCGTGTTAATCAATGTTTCATTAGATGTTTTCAGTGATCTTATGAAGTTGAGTGAAGAGGATGCTATCATTAAAATTAGTATGGATTATGAAGTGATTGATGCAGAAGTTGCTAATATTGTTGGCGTGATTCCAGGGAAAAATGAAATTGGTGATGATGAAACCATTATTATTGGCGCTCATTTAGATCATGTTGGTAATAATATGAATGGAACGTATAATGCAGGGGCACTCGACAATGCTTCTGGTATAAGTGTCATGACAGAATTAGCGCGTGCATTTATGGCTGGCGAACAACCAGAAGATACGATTGTATTTGTTGGATTTAATGGTGAAGAGGATGGCTTATTGGGTTCGCAATATTTTGCTGAAAATCCACCGATTGAATATGATCCTAAACATACCAAAATGTTAAATTTAGATATGGTAGGCTCTTCAGGTGAGGTACCATTAATGATCTGTACTGTTGATTACAATGGTAAAAAGATGCAAAATCAGTTAGTTTCACTAGCAACTCAGATGTCAATTGATAATACATCTAACACTTTTGGAAGTAGTGATCATGTGAATTTCTCAAATCAAGGTATTCCTTCAGTGATGTTGATTCATTTAGATTATGCTTATTACCATACGTATATGGATACTGTAGATAACGCTATTAGTGAAGAACGTTTAAATGATATTATTTTATTGTCATTAGCATTTGTAGATCAAGAAGCTTTTGAATAATGGTATGCGAGGAGTGACTCGCATACTTTTTTTTTAGCTTGATTGGATACCTGAAATATAGAGACTTGAATATTTTCGTCGATTCATTTATAATGTTTTTATACTATGTATTAATACCAGGTATTAATTTTGAAGGGAGCACTTATATGTTAAATCTTATTAATAGAAATATTGTAGTCATGGGCGTCACTAACAAATGGAGCATTGCTTGGGCTTGTGCCAAACAACTTCACTTAGCTGGCGCTAATTTAATTTTCACATACTATGGAGATCGTTCATTAAGAAGTTTAGAAAAATTAGCGACATCTGAGGGCGTTGAAGGTAAGTTCCATGTTTCTTGTGATGTGACAAAAGATGAAGATATTGAAAGAACATTTAAAGAAATCGGTAATGAGTTTGGTACAATTCACGGCGTTATTCATTCTATAGCGTATTCAAATAAAGATGAATTATCGGGAAGATATTGTGATACATCAAGAGATGGTTACGCATTAGCACAAGATGTGTCAGCTTTTTCTTTGGTAGCAGTTTCTAAATATGCTTCAGATTACATGACTGAAGGTGGCGCTATTGTAACGATGTCGTATCTTGGTGGTGAAAGAGTCGTTAAAAATTACAATGTGATGGGTGTTGCAAAAGCAGCTCTTGAAATGAGCGTTAAATACTTAGCACATGACTTAGGTGAAAATCAAATCCGTGTAAATGCTATTTCAGCAGGACCAGTAAAAACACTTTCAGCTAAAGGTGTATCAGATTTTGATAAACTCTGTGCTGGTTATGAAGATCGTGCACCACTTAGAAGAATGGTTAAGCCTGAGGAAATTGGTAACTCAGCAATATTCTTATTAAGTGATTTAGGTTCAGGTATAACTGGAGAAATCTTGCATGTAGATTGTGGCTTTAATATTTTAGGTTATTAATCTTGAAAGATATAGCAAGATAGGGTATGATAAATGTAGGCGAAAGCCGATTAAAAAGGTTATAAGTATCTAGGTACTTTAATAACATTATATATCCTCAAGAAAGATCGATTGTCCTTATCGATCTTTCTGTTTTTTTGTAAAAAGTAAGTGATACAGCAACTCATTATTAACGGTTCTAGGAGATGTACTATTTCTGATTAAATAACATGCAAATTAGCATAAAAGATAATGAATTTTGATCATTATGTAAGCGTGAAAAGGTGTTTGTCAAAAAAGATGATTATCATCTTTTTTTGTTTGCTGATTCGATTGACTTTCTTCTCATTGACAAGTAGAATGAGCATGAATTAATATTTCGAAGCTCTAAATATTAATCGAATAGGAGGCAATATGTTTCACAGTGATAATCCAAATTATAAAATAAATTACAAATTGTTTATAGCTTATGGCGTTATGTTTGAATTGATGATGCGATTGTATCAGCCGTTTCAAGCAAAATTTCTTCAACGACTAGGTGGGAGTGATGTTCATATCGCTTTGATGAGCTCATTACCAGGATTGGTGATGGCATTTATTGTACTGCCTGGTGCGATATATTTAAATCGATTAGAAGACAAACATAAAGCAACTGGAAGATTGATTATGATCAGTCGAATGTTCTTATTGATGTTTGCAGCAGTCCCATTTTTACCAACCAGCTTACAACCTATTTTGTTTGTTGTATTTGTTGTATTGATGAGTGTTCCCAATTCAATATATTTAACAAGTTATCAGTCTTTCATTGGTGATTTATTTGAACCGGGAGCAAGGGCGGATGCGATAGGCAAGAGAAATATGTTTACGGTACCTGCAACTGTTGTCTTAACCTTCTTTACGGGACTTGCTTTAAAACATTTACCCGGTAGTGAAGCAGAAAGAATTCAACTTTACCAGATGTTCTATGTGATAGCATTTGTGTTTGGTGTTGTTGAGTACTCTATATTTAAGAAGTTTAAAATCCCACCCCATGATTCAAAGAAAAAGAAACTTACATTTAACTTTAAAGAATTTATGAGCAATAAGAAATTCACAAGATTTTTAAAAAGTTCTTTGATTTTCCACTTCGGATGGCAGATGGCTTGGCCGCTATTTACGATTTATACCATTTCAGTTTTAAATGCTGATGAAGCATGGTTAGGTTATATGAGTATTGGTCAGTCTTTGGCAATGTTCTTTGGTTATTTATTCTGGGCTAAAAAGATCAATAAGTATGGTAATCATGTCATAACAGCAATATGTACAATGGGGATGGCATTAACACCTATTTTCTATATATTATCACCAAATTTAAGTATATTATTGATGTCCGCTACGGTTAGTGGTTTCTTCACTGCTGGAACAATATCAGTACTTCTAAGTGATTTATTAGAAGTGATACCACAAGAGAAACGTGTATTATACATTGGATTGTACACCTTATTTACAAATATTAGTTTGGCAATATCACCTCTTGTCGGCAGTTATCTTAAAGAAACTTTTAGTATCACAGTTGCTTTAGGGGCCGCAGCATTTTTCAGAATGTTGGGATCGGTAAGTTTCTTCAAAAGAAGTAAAAAAGAACACATAGAAGCTAACGGATAATCCTTCCAATTTACTTTAATTTACTGTATGATTAGGAAGTAATGGATATTACAAGTATGATTGGAGTCGAGAATGATAGAGAATGATCTCAACAAGCGACTTGCTGTTCTAATTGATGCTGATAATGCATCCCCTAAGATTATTGCTGGGTTATTAGAAGAAATCGCCACTTATGGTGTAGCAAGTGTTAAGAGAATCTATGGAAACTGGACAAGTCCTTCTCTTGGGAGCTGGAAAGATGTTTTATTAAAGCATGCACTTCAACCAATACAACAATTTGAATACACAGTAGGTAAAAATTCGACAGATAGCGCTATGATTATAGATGCTATGGACCTTTTATATACTGGTAAATTAGATGGTTTTTGTATTGTGTCAAGTGATAGTGACTTTACTAAATTGGCTTCTAGAATCAGAGAAGAAGGCCTTATCGTATATGGTTTTGGTGAAAAGAAAACACCAAAGGCATTTGTTGGTGCTTGTGATAAGTTTATTTATACTGAGATTTTAAGAGAAAACAATCAAAATTATAAACAAACAAGGATGACGAAAAAACAATTATTAGCAGATCATAGATTGATTGAATTATTATACAATGCTGTTGAAGACGCTGCTAATGAAAACGGTTGGTCTCATTTGGGAACCGTTGGACAAACAATTGCAAACAAATCACCTGAATTTGACCCTAGAAATTATGGATTTAAGAAGTTAGGGGAATTGATTAAGTATTCCGGATTATTTACAATTGATGAACGTTCATCTGACAATTCACCAGCAAAAGCAGTTTATATTAGAAGATCAAAGTAAATGGACTTAATGTCCATTTTTCTTTATATTAAATCATATATTTCTTTATATTTAATTCATATATTTCTAAAATATTGTCGATTCATGAACTAAGTGTTATTATTAGAGAGTGAAAGTAAAGAAATGGAGTCAGAAATGCATATTTTAGAAACAGAAAAACTCCAAATCGGCATGACGTTAGGAGAAAATATTTACCGGAATGAGCAATTGGTAATATCTGAGGGTGTAACACTCAATATTAGGCATATTCAGATGTTAAAAAGAATGAGCATCGTTCAGGTAAAAGTACTAGAAGAGCATTCTGTTAAAAGAATATTTCCTATAAAGCAAGAAATTTCAGAAAAGTATAAAGCCTCTGTAGAAAGTTTTAAGAAGATTTGTTATGGTGTCACTATTGGTAATTTTGTTATATATGATGAAGTAAAAGATTGTTTAGATCCTTTGATTCAAGAATTAGAAACAAAACCTGAGATGGCACTTAAGCTATGGCAAATATACACAGCTGATTTTTATACTTATGAACATTCAGTTAAAGTATGTATGTTATCAATTTTGTTATCCAAATGGATGAACAAACCACAAGTCTTTATTGACGGAATTGGGAAAGTTGGATTACTCCATGATATTGGTAAATGTAATATACCGAGTGAAATTTTAAATAAACCAGATGTTTTAACAGAAGAAGAATTTTCGGTGATGAAGACGCATTCAACTTTAGGTTACGTTCTACTTAGCTCTACAAAAGAGTTAGACAGAAACATTCTACAAGGTGTTTTGCATCATCATGAGAGATTTGACGGTACTGGTTATCCTGCAAAGTTATCAGGTAAATCAATTCCTGAGTATGCAAGAATAGTATCGGTAGTAGATATTTTTGATGCGATGACATCAAATCGTATCTATAGAGAAAAAATGAATCCGTATAAAGTATTTGAGATTATGAGCGAAGGCAGTAGTGGTGCACTAGATTCTGATATATCCAATTTCTTTTTAGATAAGATAAAAAGAAGCTATTTAGGAGAATTGGTATTACTTAATTCAGGCGAAGTTGCTAAAATACATAACGTAGAATCTGAAGTTCATCATAGACCAACCATAGAAT
>JABXKX010000613.1 GCA_013619035.1 Peptostreptococcaceae bacterium | reverse complement strand
TAAAAATATCTTCATCATCGTGTATATCCATTTTTTCTCTTAGTAAATTATAAAGTTCTTTTTCATCATATCTTCCATCAGCTTCTTTGGTATAAATCTCAAGAATTTTTCGAGCCAACCAATATTCCCCACCTTCATCACCAGCAATATGTCCCCATCCACCAGTTCGAACGGTTTCACCGATTTTATTTTTACCAATAGCTATAGAACCGACACCTGCGAGTATTACAATCCCTTCATTTGCCCCTAGTGCACCTGTCCATGCTGCTTCTATTTCATTTTCACATAAGAAATGATCATTATAAAAGATACTTTTAAATAAATCGTTCATTAAATCATCATAAACTTGATTTTCACCAAACCCCGGTACTGCAACACACGCAAAAGTAATATCCTCAAACTTTATATTGGCTTTCAAACACACTCTAGCAATACCCGATTCAATGACACCTTGCAATATCATGGCACCATCATGTATTAGATCCACATGGCGTTCTTTTTGTAACCCGTGGATATGACAATTTTCGTCTATAAGCATAAACTCAATCAATTCTCCGTTCATAGCAATTCCTAGATAATACATACTCGTCACCTCTATATAGTATTTATATCCAAAAAAAATGCATTAACCCACTTCCTTGGTTAATGCTAGTTCTTCTGCTGTTAACTTTATGACTTTGTTACTCCCTAAATGTATTTCATAAACTTCTTTATAGTTCTTAACATGATATGCCTCATGAATAGCTTCCCATGAATAGAATGCACCTTTATGTAACAAGCCTTTGGTATAAAAGATCATACTCAAATGCTGTTTGATAATGAGAATTAAACACAAGGTTTCAAAACAAGCAAATAAAATAGTTGACCCGCCCGTTATAACAAAGAGTACATACATCAATAACTGTACTGTCCAAACGGCAATTAGACAATGGTTTCTACATATTAAAATTGATTGACTTCTATATACAATCTCTCCATACTGTTTTGGTGAATAACTAATTTCTATACTTGAGAGGTAGGCAATAATCATCATATAAACCATTGTCTGTATCTCATATGACAGATTAAAAATCACTGAGAATACAATTGGTACAATTAAGACTATCCAAACTTCTTTTAGTAACATTTCATTTTTATACATATGAGATCCTCCTTTAAACACAGTATAGCAGGAGATATGTTCTCATTTCTATTTTTACGTCAAATCGCTGTTTTTATGTATAAAAATGTCCCTATAAATAGGGACACAACATTATTTTTTCTTATATGGTGCTTTAATTGAAACCGTTAAGTTAAATACCAAATCTTCAGATTTGTTGTCTCTACAGAAATATCCATGACGATAGAATTGGAATTTTTCTTCTGGTTGAGCTGCATTTAAACAAGGTTCTACAATACAATTATCCAATACAGTCATTGAATTTTCATTGTATACCATCTCTGTATCTTCAGTCTTATAAATACTATCGTATAACTTGACTTGACATGGTACACCATGCTCTTTAGAAACCCAGTGTAATGTAGCTTTTACTTTTCTACCCGTAAAGCCAGACCCTGATTTGGTTTCTTTATCATAAGTACAGTGAATTTCAGTTACTTCTCCATTATCATCTTTTATGATGTCGTTACATTTTATGAAATAAGCGCCTTTAAGTCGTACTTCATTGCCTGGGTATAATCTGAAATATTTCTTTTCAGGGACTTCCATGAAGTCTTCTCTTTCAACGTAAATCTCTCGTCCAAATGGAATCATTCTTGTACCCATTTCTGGATTGTCCTGATTGTTTTCCATTTCAAGCATTTCTGTTTCACCTTCAGGATAATTTGTAATAACAACTTTTAATGGATTAAGAACACCCATTACTCTTTGAGCAGTTGGTTTTAAGTCTTCTCTTACAAAATGTTCTAAATTGGCAAATTCTAGTAGACTATCTGATTTAGAAACACCAGCATTTTCAACAAAACTACGAATAGCTGATGCTGTATAGCCTCTTCTCTTCATCCCTCTTATAGTTGGCATCCTAGGATCATCCCAACCTTCTACTAATTTATCTTCAACCAATTTAAGTAAATGTCTTTTACTCATCACAGTATCGGTTACATTTAAACGCGCAAATTCGATTTGTCTTGGTTGATGATCAAAGGTTTCTACTTCTCCAACAAACCAATTGTATAATTCTCTTCGTTCTTCAAATTCCTTAGAACAAAGCGAATGAGAGATACCTTCTATCGCATCTGATAATGGATGAGCAAAGTCATACATAGGATAGATGCACCATTCATCACCAGTTCTATGATGTGAGACATGACTGATTCTATACATAACAGGATCACGCATTAAAATTTTCGGATGTTTCATATCAATTTTAGCTCTTAATACTTTTTCACCATTTGGAAATTCACCATTTCTCATACGAGCAAATAGATCTAAGTTTTCTTCAACGCTTCTATTTCTGTAAGGACTATCTTCACCAACACGGTTGTAGTCACCTCTTAAGTCTCTCATTTCTTCAGCAGACAAATCACAAACATAAGCTTTACCAAGTTCAATCAATCTAACCGCTAAATCATAAAGTTGTTGGAAATAAGCGCTGGCATAATAAAGGCGATCCTCCCAGTCAAAACCTAACCATTTGATATCTTCCTGGATTGCATTTTCATATTCTATGTCTTCTTTAATAGGATTTGTATCATCAAATCTAAGATTACATTGTCCACCATATTTCATCGCGGTAGTAAAATTAATAATAATTGCTTTTGCATGTCCTAAATGAATATAACCATTTGGTTCTGGCGGAAAACGCGTATGGACTATATCATATTTTTTTTCACTTAAATCTTTGTCAATTTCATTATGAATAAAATTAGACATCATTGCTTCACTCATAAGACCTCCTATATATTAAATACTGCACTTAAATATTCTGTTTCATATCTATGAAATTCACCTGACTCAATCATTTCTAAAACTTCATCTTTTGTTTTGAAGTCAAGTGCACTGACTTCTTCTTCCTGAAATATTAGTTTTGATACATCCACATCCATATGGTCATACCAGATATCAGCAAAGTGATTATGTTTGATTAATCTTGTACTAAAGGTTAGATCACCTTTGTTTAAATGTATACCTGTTTCTTCCCCTAGTTCTCTTAAAGCAGCTTCTTCTGATACTTCACCAATAATTGCTGAACCACCTGTAAAAGCCCATATGCTTGGTAAAGATTCCTTTGTATCAGATCTTTTTTGTATCAGATATTCACCATTAGAATTCTTAATCATAATGTGAACAACCATATGATACATACCTTTAGGGATTTCCTGACCTCTAATCAGTGTTTGTTCTAATTTTTCACCTTCGAGGTTGTATAAATTCCAAACTTCCATAACATCTCCTTTTGTACTAAACTATCTTACCATTCTTAGGGTGTTTTTTCAATGAAATAGGGTATAATGGAACAGTAAGATAAGGAGAATTCTATGAAAGTAATTAATTATAACCCAAAATATAAAGTCATGTTCCTAGCACTTGTTGTTGGTATTGTAAGTGGCGTCATTTCAATACTCTTTAATGAAGTAATGAATTTAGGATTTGATTTCTTTGAAGTAATATACGAAACAAAGTTTCTTTTCTTTGTTATCCCAGTTGTCGCATCTTTAATCATTGGTTTTATAAGACATAATCTGTTACATGAAAACAATCAAGGCTTTGGTGTTTCGCAAGTTATGTATGAAATTGAGCACATAAAAACACAGATGATGAAACCATCTGCTGTGTTCTATAAAATAATTGGAACGTTTTTAACATTAATTTCTGGATTCAGTGCTGGAAGACAAGGCCCTATTGTTCATTTAGGTGGTGCGATAGGCTCAAATATTGCCTATCATTCAAAACTAAAAGATGATGAAACAAGAGTACTTATCGGCTGTGGCGTTGCAGGGTGTTTGGCAGGTATTTTTAATTCGCCAATCTTTGCTACGTTATTTGTTGTAGAGATCTTATTTAAGAAAAGATATTTTGATATGATTTCGACAATTTTATTATCAGCAGTCGCTTCAACAATCCTCGTTAGATTTTTTGTTACGGATTCATACTTCATTGGTTTCCAAACAGATTATTTATATCATATGAAAGAACTTTTTAATTTTGTGATTTTAGGTTTGGTCATGAGTATTTTTTCAATTCTCTATATGGTTTGTTTAAGATATACAAAGAAAATATTTGTTCATTTAAAAGTACCTCAATTTGTTAAAAATCTTATTGGGGCCTTAATTATAGGGTTTGCGCTGTATTTCTTATCTAAGTATTATATTTACAATCCCGTACCAAGTAAGATTTTGTCTGCTGATTTCACCGCAACACATCTTTTCATTATTGCTATTGTTAGTATCATACTCACTTCAATTACTATTGGTAGTGGTGGTATCGGAGGTATCTTTGCACCAGGACTTTTTATCGGCGTGTGTGCTGGATTGGCTCTATCGAAAATATTTTTAGTGTTTAATCTGCCAGTCTTAGACATCAACACTTATGCGATTGCTGGTATGGCAAGTATGTTTGCAGGGTTTGCGATTGCCCCTCTAAGTGGTGCTCTAATGGTTGTTGAACTTACCAATCAATATAACTTATTATTTCCTATACTTGTCAGCACTTTGATAACTAGTAAAATCTCAGAAATAATAGTTCATGATAGTATCTATCATAAAAACTTAGAAGATTTATTATTGAGTGATCATTGAAATGATCATTAAAACGATTAGCGAAAATGGTATCATATTTTTACCTCCAAGCTTTGGACGATAAATAATTTAATTTGTTCCGTAAAATAAAAAAAGCATTGTCAAACTTTATATATGAATCAGGGAAAACCTAATTCTATAAAGTTGACAAACTCAATTTAATTCTGCATTTTATTCAATCATTTTTAAATCATCATCTAGCCACTGGCCTTCGTTTGATATTGGTACCATGAATATTCTTTCTTGATCATCTCCATGTTTTGCTTGATGAAATTTAAAAATCATATTATCTTCGTGGGTTCCTATAATTTCTATCTTCCCACGCTTATGAGACATTATCAGTCTAAACCTTTTAGATAATCCATTTAACAAAGGTCTTGTCTCTTCTACGAGTCTATAACTTGATATTAATGTTTTTTGGAAACCTGATTTAACTGCTTTAACTGGTCTACATTGAAAAACATAGTAAGGGTCTACGCCTATACGACTTAAATTGTTCAATAAAGCTGCTAATACTTCTGGCTGATCATTCACACCTTTTAGTAAAACAGTTTGATTGTTGACGCTCAGTCCTGCTTCTATTAATAATTTAATTGCATGTGCTGCTTCTTCAGTTAATTCTCTTGGATGATTAAACTGTGTTACAATCATAATTCTCTTTTTCTTATTGTATGATTTTAACATGTCTATTAACTCTGGATCACTTGTAATACGTTCGGGAAATACCACTGGTGCTCGAGTGCCAAATCTAATAAAATCTAAATGTTCGATATCTGTTAACTGTTCTAAGTATTCTTTAATAGTATTATTACTTAAACAAAACGAGTCGCCTCCTGATAACAGTATATTATTTATTTCTTTGTGTTCTTTAAGATAATCAACGGTTTCTATTAACCTGTTGTTTATTTCATCA
This sequence comes from Peptostreptococcaceae bacterium, assembly GCA_013619035.1. The sequence continues at coordinate 2,001 of JABXKX010000613.1, read as the reverse complement.
GTACTGATACCAACCATTCTCTTTCTAAAACAATGTCTACAATACATAAAACACGCATTAGTTGTTAACACAAGAGCTGTCGTTTTATACTTATGTTGTAAACCTGGCATTTTTGTGTTTTCATTTTCCCCTGATGTATCATAACTACCATCTAAGTTCACTTCAAATTCGTTCGGGTAACTTAGTTTTTTAATTGGATCATTTGGATCATTTGAATCAATTAAATTAAAATAGTAATTAGGAATCTCCATTGGATGTCTTTTGACAACAGCCTCCAAAATTTCAGGATTTTCAATGTCCCATGATACTTCTTTTAAGTCTTTAACCGAATGTTTCCATTTATCTTTCCATAGTGTCATTTTTTCTCCTTTCTTGAGATAGATTTATAGCCTTAGTTCTAGTATACTACACATTTTGATATTAGACTAATCGAATAAACATTTTCTAGTAATCCAAACTATTCAAGTGTTTCTGAATGATAAAAATTCTAACCAGAAGTTATTCAAGTTAGAATTATATAGTATTATTAAAGAAGCACCTATTTCTTTACGAAATAGGTGTTTGCTATTAAGCTGCTTTTTTTCTTGAAACAATTTTAATTTCTTTACCTTCTTTTCTCCACTCTGCAAATTCAGATACTGCCGTAAACAATGCATCTGTTGAAGAGTTAAGAGCAGTTTCACATGAATCTTGGATAACACCAACAACGAAACCAACACCTACAACTTGCATCGCAACATCATTTGGGATTCCAAACAAACTACAAGCAAGTGGAATTAACAGAAGTGATCCACCAGCTACTCCAGAAGCACCACAAGCACTTACTGCTGATAATAAACTTAAGATTAATGCTGTACCTAAGTCAACTTGGATGCCCATAGTATTAACTGCTGCTAATGTTAAAACTGAAATGGTAATTGCTGCTCCAGCCATATTAACTGTTGCACCTAAAGGAATTGATACAGAGTACGTATCTTTATCTAATCCTAATTCCTCACATAACTTCATATTTACTGGAATATTGGCTGCAGAACTTCTTGTAAAGAATGCAGTAATACCACTGTCTTTTAAACATTTTAATACCAATGGATATGGATTTCGTCTGATACCGATAAATGTAATTAATGGATTCACAACCAACGCCATGAATAACATACAGCCAATCAATAACAATAATAATCTACCATAATCTAAAAGTGAATCTAAACCATTTGTAGCAATTGTATCAAATACAAGACCCATGATACCAAGTGGTGCAAAATTAATTACCCATCTAACGATTTGAGTTAATGCATCCGAAATATTGTTAATCAGTGTTTTAGTTGTTTCAGCCGCATTTTTAAGTGCAAGACCTAATAATAATGCCCATGTTAAGATACCAATATAATTGGCATTGAACAATGCTTTCACTGGATTATCAACAACATTTAAAAGTAATGTTTTTAATACTTCAATAACATTTCCTGGAGGTGCAAAGTTTTCAGCGCCAGCACCAAGTTCTAATGTAATTGGGAATATAAAACTTGCAACAACCGCTACTAGTCCTGCTAAGAAAGTACCAACAATATATAAAAGTGCTACTGATTTCATATTTGTTTTTTGGCCACTTCTATGTTGAGAGATAGCTGAAGTTACTAAGAATAATACTAAAATAGGTGCTACTGATTTTAAAGCACCAACAAATAAAGATCCGAATATTGCAATTGGTTTTGCATATTCTGGCACAGCAACTGCCAATACAATACCTAATAAAAGACCGATAATGATCCTCTTTACCAAACTGATTTGGTTCCATTTACTCAATAATTTTTTCATTTTTTTCCCCTTCTTATGCTCTTAAGTTTAAATCATACTGCTCAGAGTAAACTATTAAAAAGAATATGATAATGACATGAAAACGTTGTCCTAGTCAAAGCAGTAATAAGATAGTACCACACTTTTTAGCGATAAAAAAGTATTAATTTACCAACTATCAAAATCATCTTAAAATACTGAAAATTC
>JABXKX010000231.1 GCA_013619035.1 Peptostreptococcaceae bacterium | reverse complement strand
TATCAATTCTCTCTAAGTTAATACCTGATTGCGGACTGATATCCATAACAATCTTTTCAAAATCCAGTAACATAACAATCTCATTGTTATAATTAATATTACCAATTACCAGAGATGTATTCGTGATATCGTTAGGTTTTTGTATATCAGACCAAGTAATACGAGAAATACCAATCACCTCTTCAATAGCAAATGCAACCTTCAATTGATTGAATTCACATACTAAAGTCATAGCTTTACCGACATCCGGATTTTTTCTACCTTCTAATACTTGAAGCATATCTATAATGGTAATTACTTCACCACGAATTAAAGAAACGCCAGGGACTGCAATATCTGCATTAGGCACTTTGGCAATATTATCAATATGCAATAACTCACTTACCTTAACAACATTTATAGCATATAATTCACCTGCTACCTTAAAACGCAGAATCTCAACCTCATTCGTTCCACTTTCAAGTAAAATTCCATCTTTATTAATTTCCATATATTCCCTCCTGCGTAACTTGATTATTTGCTTTATCGCTATATACCCGAAGTTTCACTTCGCTATCACTTAATTTCTATTATAACATTAATTAAAAAGAAAAAAAGTTAGCTAAGCTAACTTTTAAATAACATTTATATGATTCCCATTTCTTTACCAACTTCTTCAAACACATCTACTGCTTTTGAAAGTTGTTCTTCTGTATGTCCTGCTGTTACCATACAACGAACTCTACCAGTACCAAGTGCCACGGTTGGGAATACAATTGCTGATACATAAACACCTTTTTCTAATAGTTTTTTAGAGAATTCCATAGACTTCGCTTCATCTCCAATGATAACTGGTGTAATAGGTGTTTCACTTTTACCTGTATCAAATCCAAGTTTGCCTAATTTTTCTTTAAAGAATCTTGCATTTGACCATAATCTATCTGTATATTCACTTGAATTCATTAATAATTTTATTGCTTCCATAATTGGCATAACTGCTGCAGGTGGTAATGCTGTACTAAATAAGATTGGACGACCTCTGTGACTTAACCATTCTTTCATAACACTTTTACCAGCGCAGTAACCGCCTATAACGCCGATACCTTTTGACAAAGTACCTATACAGAAATCTACTCTACCGTGTAAACCAAAGTGATCTACTGTACCTCTACCACACTCACCTAATACGCCTGAACCATGTGCATCATCTACATATGTTAATGCTTCAAACTCTTCTGCTAAATCTACAATCTCAGGTAATTTAGCTAAGTCACCATCCATACTAAATACACCATCAGTAATAATTAATACAGTATTGTAGTCTTTTCTTCTTTCTTCAAGAACTCTTCTTAAATCAGCCATATCACTATGCTTGAAGATTGCTTTGTCAGCTTTAGAAAGTTTTACACCATCAATGATACTCGCATGATTCAGAGCATCAGAAATAATTAAATCACCTTTTGTAGTAATTGCTTGGATAACACCAGCATTACAGTTGAATCCAGATTGGAATACCATTGCAGCTTCTTCTCTTTTGAATTCAGCTAATAACACTTCTAATTCTTCATGAATATCCATGTTACCTACGATTGTTCTAACAGCACCTGCTCCAACACCGTATTTTTCAACCGCTTTGATTGCAGCAGCTTTTAAAACTGGATGATTAGCAAATCCTAAGTAGTTATTAGATGATAAGTTGATAACAGATTTTCCGTTTAATATAATCTCTGCTTCATTTGCACTCTCTAATACTGGTAGTTTTCTATAAACACCTTGATCTTTTAAACCTTGAACACTATCTTGTAAATACTTTAAATCATGAATATTACTCATTAAAGAACTCCTTTCACATAGCACTTTATTATTATAATTGCTCTCACAATTGTTCTCAAAACACACCTCAATTGTACTATAAATTGTCCGACTGTTCAATATATCGAACAAAATTAATCGTTATAATATAAAATTATCACACCAGTTGAAATTTCTTTATTTAGATTGATATAACGATGCTCTTTTTCCGCTAAAAAATTAATAGCATCTCCCGCATTTAATGTAATCTCTTCAACACCTATTTGAACTTGTATTTCTCCCTTTGTCACCATAAAATACTCTTCTACACCCTTAACATGGGCTTCAGAATAATGCTCTGAATCCGCTTCTAATTCAACAGAATACATTTCAAACTTTTTATCTGAACTATAAGGGAAATATGGATATATTGCATATTTTTCATCTTCTTGTGTTAAACGTTTAATTTGAGATTTTCTAACCACTTTGAAGGTTTCTGTTGGTTCATTTAGCAAAGATGTAAAGGAAACTCTCAAACCATTGGCAATCTTCCATATCGTTCCGACAGAAGGATTGGTCTCACCTTTTTCTATTTGAGACAACATACTTTTACTGACTTGTACGATCTCTGATAACTTACCAATACTATAACCACGTTCTTCACGCATTTTTTTTAAATTGATTCCAATTAGTTCATTAACTTCTTTCATTTGTCACCTCAAAATAAGTGTATCATAGATTTCAAAAAAAAATAACCACATCATATAATGTAGTTACAAGAAAGAATATTCTGTTAATAAAACATTTGGAACAAAACCATGAGAATGGCAGGTACTGTAAGGATTAATGCTACAATTGGTAAAATAAACTGTAACGCAGCAATAATCATTGCTATGATATCCTGTGAAGTAAACTCCATCTCATCTTTAATATCCAGATGTTGGTCGTCAAGACCAACATCTGAATGAGTTGCTTTATAATTCATTTACTAAATGACATGCTACGAAGTGTTTACCACCTAAGTCTACTAACTCAGGCACTTCTTGAGAACATTTCTCTACAGCCATAGGACAACGCGTTCTGAATTTACATCCAGACGGTGGATTAGCTGGTGAAGGAATGTCACCTTGCAGAACAATTCTTTCTTTTCTATCTCTAGGATGTGACGGTGGTACAGCTGATAATAAAGCTTGTGTATAAGGATGCTTAGGACGATCAAAGATCTCATTCTTTTCAGATAATTCAACAATATTACCTAAGTACATTACAGCAATTCTATCTGAAATGAATCTAACTACAGATAAGTCATGCGAAATGAATAAGTATGTTAAATCCATTTCCTTTTGTAAGTCGTTTAATAAGTTGATTACCTGAGCTTGAATTGATACGTCAAGTGCAGATACGGCTTCATCACAAACAACAAATTTAGGATCTAAAGCTAACGCTCTAGCAATACCAATTCTTTGTCTTTGTCCACCTGAAAACTCATGAGGGTATCTCTTAATATGATAAGGAGATAAACCACATTTAACAATTGTTTCTGTAACTTTCTTTTGTAACTCTTTACCTTTAAATAATCCATGCTCTTTTAACGCTTCACCAACAATTTCACCAACTGTCATTCTAGGGTTAAGAGAAGAATACGGATCTTGGAAAATGATTTGAACTTCAGTTCTAAGTTCTCTCATTTCTTTTTTAGATAATTCCATGATGTTCTGACCTTGATAAATTACTTTACCTTCAGTCGCATCAAGTAATCTGATTAAAGTTCTACCAGTTGTTGATTTACCACAACCAGACTCACCAACAAGACCAAGAGTCTCGCCTGCTTCAATATCAAAAGATAATCCATCAACGGCTCTAACATGACCTACAACTTTTCTTGTAACGCCACCTCTAATTGGGAAATGCTTTTTAAGACCTTCAACACGAATAATAGGTTGCTTTTCTACATTACTCATTATTTATTTCCCCCTTTGCCATATAACCAACATCTTACTTTTCTACCGTTAGGTAAGTCAAGTAATGGAGCATCTTCTTTGAAACAAATATCCATAGTCTTTTCACATCTAGTGTTGAATTGACAACCTACTGGTCTGAACAGTGGATTTGGTACAGTACCTGGAATTGCATATAATTCATCACCATTTGTACCCATATCAGGCTTAGAATTCATTAATCCAATTGTATAAGGATGCATTGCTTCATCAAATAAGTCAAATACATCTGCTTCTTCAACCACTCTACCAGCATACATTACAATAACTCTATCAGCAACTTCTGCGATAACGTTAAGGTCATGTGTGATGAACATAATAGCTGTATTGTAATCTTTTTGTAAGTTCTTCATTAATTCAAGAACCTGTGCTTGAATTGTTACGTCAAGCGCTGTTGTTGGCTCATCTGCGATAAGAAGTTTTGGAGAACATGCAAGCGCCATAGCGATCATAACTCTCTGTCTCATACCACCTGATAATGCAAACGGGTAATCATCGATTACTTCGTCAGCTCTTGGAATACCAACTGTATCTAATAAAGCAATACTTTCTTTTCTTGCTTCTTCTTTATTTAAACCTTTGTGAAGCATTAACACTTCATTTAATTGGAAACCTACAGTAAATACTGGGTTAAGTGAAGTCATTGGCTCTTGGAAAATCATAGAGATCTCATTACCTCTAATCGTTCTCATTTCCGATTCACTTAATTCTAAGATCTTCTTACCTTCAAAAGTGATTTCACCTTCTTCAATAACTCCTGGAGGATTCGGAACTAATCTTAATACGGACATAGATGTAACACTCTTACCGCATCCAGACTCACCTACTATACCTAATGTTTCACCTTCATTTACATGAAAGTCAACACCGTCGATTGCTTTAACACAACCACCCTCAGTATAGAAATACGTTTTTAAACCTTTTACTTCTAGTACTTTTTTAGACATTCCCTTTCACCTCCATTATTTTTTAAGTTTTGGATCTAGTGCATCTCTTAAACCGTCACCAAGAATATTAAAGCTCATTACTGTAACAAATATAGCTAAACCAGCTGGAATCCATAACCATGGCATAGACTCAATTTGCTTTTGCGTTAAGTTAGATAACATGTTACCCCATGATGCTTTTGGTGGTTGTACACCAAGACCAAGGAAAGATAAACCTGCTTCTGAAAGGATTGCTCCAGACATACCTAATGTCGCATAAACAATGATCATTGCCATTACGTTTGGCCATAAGTGGCGCGTAATTTTGTTGCTGTCTCTAATACCTAATGCCGTAGCTGCTTCCATAAACTCTTGTTCTCTTAATGAAAGGATTTGGGCACGAATCATTCTTGAAATACCTGGCCAGCCAAGTAAACCAATGATTAACATTACATTGTAAATACTTGGTCCTAAGATTACTGACATAGTAATACAGATAAGTAAGAATGGGAATGCCATAACTACTTCTGTAAGTCTCATGATGATTGAATCAACTACACCACCATAGTAACCAGAAATTGAACCAATTAATAATCCTAAGAATACGTTGATAGTTGTTGCAACTAAACCAACTGAAAGTGAAATTCTTCCACCATAAACTAATCTAGTGTAAACACATCTACCAATTTTATCTGTACCTAAAATATATGATTTGTTACCTTGTCTCTTTTGCTCTAAAAATTCGCCATCAGCAGTAATAGTAATTAAACCATTTTCATCTTCCTCACTCCAGTCAACAAACAACTCTTGACCATTCATGTGGTAGATTGCATAAGTTTTCTTTCTATCTGCTAATTTGTTAAACTTATCGTGGTCTTTTTGTAATTGCTTATACTCAGCAGAAACTGAATCCGAAACATCTTCTTCTTCTAATGCATCAGTTCTTCTATTAGCACTTTCTTCATTGTGAACAGTACCATTATAAGTAACAACAGAAACTGTCTTAAGACCTATTTTCTTTTGAGCTAATTCAATTACATCACCATTAACTTCATAACGAACATATTGTTCTTCTGCATTAACTTCAACTGGAGCTAATCTCTCAGTTACTGTAACTGTTTCACCTTCTACATTAACAACTGCAACTTCTTTATCATCACGAATTGTGTAGTAAGTTGTATCGTTAACTTTAATCGAATGGAAGCTTAAATCTTCATTTAGTAAATACTCTAATCCATTTACGATAAACGTAGGGTTAACAGCATCCGTAAAGTTAACTTCAATTACATCCCCATGTGCTTCGTATTTAGCATAAGCATTTTCAAGATCATACTCAACTGATTCTATATCAGCTACGAAGTCCATGAAGTTACCATCTACTCGAATAACTTCTCTTAATGTGAAGTCGTCTCCTCTGAACATATATGTTTTACCAGTCACATCTGATTCTACTGTAAATGTAGACGGTTCAACTTCATCATGTAATGATAAGTAAACTCTCTTCATTTCAGGATCATCAGCTGTCGAAACTTGTGATTTTTGTTCTTTTTTGAATACAAATTTACCATTATCATCCAAGAAATGAATTGTATGGTCATTCGGTCTTACTGTAATATAACTACCAGAAACACCTTCTTCAGGTAATTCCCAATCATACTCATATACATCTAATCTCCAAGGCATATTACCAGCAGGCATGTTACCTTCATTGTAATGGAAAGGTGTTACTATCGGTGCAATAATTGCTAATGTCGATAAAACAACTAATAATATCAATGAAACTAAAGCCATTTTGTTTTTCTTAAGTCTTCTAAAAGAGACAGTCCATGGTGATTCAATTTTTGTTCTAACATCTTGCTCTTTTTCTGGAGCTTTTTTGTTTTCTACCATTTTCTTCCCCCCCCTAGTTGTACTTAATTCTTGGATCAGCTAAACCATAGCAAATATCCGCTAGTAAGTTACCTGTTAATGTTAAAATAGAGAAGAATAAAGTTGTACCCATTAATAAAGGATAATCTCTATCTGTAACAGCTTTAAAAGCAATTGTACCTAGACCTGGCCAAGCAAATAATTTCTCAGTGATGATTGCACCACCAAATAAACTTGGTAAAGCGAAACCTAATAATGTGATAATTGGAATTAAAGCATTTCTAAGTGCATGCTTGTAAATTACAACTTTCTCAGATAAACCTTTAGATCTTGCTGTTCTAACATAGTCTTGTCTAATTACTTCAAGCATAGCCGTTCTTGTAAATCTCATGTAACCTGCTGCACCTGGTAATCCAAGTACTAATGCCGGTAATATCATGTGATACATTACATCTTTCATATAATGCCAAGTACCTATGTCTTTAGAGCCTGGTTCAGCCATACCTGAAATCGGGAACCAACCTAAATCAATTGCAAACACTTTGATTAACATTAAACCAAAGAAGAATCCTGGTACTGAACGACCTGCAAATGCAAATACCGTTACTGCGTTATCGAATAAAGAGTACTGTTTCGTGGCGGACACTATACCTGCCGGAATACCTATTATTATACTAATAAATAAAGCCGTAGCTGATAATACAAATGTATTCCACATATATAATTGGATTACTTTTGTAACTGGTTGTCCATACGCAGTTGAGTGACCTAAGTTTTGGTGGAACACTAACTCAGAAGCCCATGCCGCATATCGCTCGATTACACTCTTGTCTAAATCGAATTTTTCTCTTAATCTTTGTTTTTCTTCAACTGTCATGTTAGGGTCCATCATTTTAGATGTTGGATCACCCGGTGCTGCAGCGTTCATGAAATAAACAGCGATTGTAATCATGAAAATTACAGGGATCAGTTGTAAAAATCTCCTGACCAGAAAAGTTCTCATTCTTTTACCTCCCCAAAGTTATACTTCCTTATAATATGTTGTTATTTGAAAATATATATAAACACCTGTCTCTTATACACATCTCCGAG
>JABXKX010000414.1 GCA_013619035.1 Peptostreptococcaceae bacterium | reverse complement strand
GAGACAGAAAAAATACCAGTCGGATAGGTTTCAGTTAAATCTTTTCCTAAGATAAAACCGTTTTCTAATAACATCTGATAAAGTGCTTCACCTCTTATCGATTTGAAGGTTCTTAACATATAACTTCTAGAGGTTGCATATAATTTTAAATATCTATTATGTATGGCATGTTTCATCAATAAACTGTCACATTTTCTTCCGCCAGTTTCATTATTTACAATCAAAGGTGCATCCACGGAGACTGTTTTAAATTCATATATATTTATCATTTCTATTAACTCTTCATCAGAATAAACATCTGCATCACAAAAAATACAATTTAAATTTTCATCCAAGACACAAAGACCAGTTTCATTTTTATAGGTTCAAGCCAAATCAATACCAATATAGTACATATGATTCTCCTTTTGATTCATGATACACCGAATGAAATAAATTAGATATAAAAATGGCTTAAGATTTCTCTTAAGCCATCCAATTAATTGATATTAACACATTCTTCGTCTATAACAATAGAATCCTCTTCTACAATATACATCACACCACTAACAACGGGTTGCAATTTAGCATAACCATCTTCTGTATGATAACACTCACCATATAGTACTCTTGATTTACCGATTGGCCAATAACTATCATCATTGATGTTTTCATGAGCATGTAAATACTCTGGTAACATCTTGCCAATATTTTCTAATAAATAAGCTTCACTATAATCCATATTCTTATTGGTAAAGACATTCATAATCTCTTGTAACTGTTCTATATTGTTCATTTTAATCTCTGGATTAACAGCTTTTCTAGCATATTGGATACGTCTATCTTGACTGGTAATCGTACCTGAAGTTTCCAGATGAGATGTTGACGGCATAATCACATCTGCTTTATCTAAATGAATCGATAAATATTCGCCATGAACAACTAAAAATTCTAGTTTTTCCATCATGTTCACATCAATATTATTGCCCATAACAATCAGACCTTTTACTTGTCCTGAATCAATCTTCTCATTAAGTTCCTCAGTGTTCATATTGATACCTAAATCCACCATACCTTGTCCATTACCTTCAGATCTCAGTTGGATGATACCATTACGTGGTTTTCCAATATGTCCTGACAGTACAGCAATTTGAGCGATTAACATCACGGCTTCATCTGACAGCAGTTCTCTATCACATACAATCATAGCATTTTTATTAGCTACTAATTTGTCTGCTACCATTTTTGCCTCAGGTGTTACCTCAATTGTTTTTAAACTCTCATTAAGTTCGTTGATACCACTCGATTGTTTAGGTGTCCCTTTTAACTGAATCAACTCTTTAGCAATACCTTGCAGAAGTTCTAGATTATTGTTATTATAAACAGCACTACTTGCCCATTTGTCTGCTTTAGATTCTCTGTCATTGATAACAATCAGTTCCACACCATTATTGGTTGCGGTTTTAATTCTAACACCGAGAACTGGTTGTCGCTCCATAATATCTGTCCCTATGGTAATGATTAAATCCGTATGACCTAACTCAGAAACAACATTGGTAGAGACATCATAACCTAAAACATCTTTCAAACCTTTTTTATAACCTTTATTGGCATAAACATTTTCAGTTTTAAACGTTTCATTACATAATTTTTTTAATAAGTAGATGGTTTCATTAAAGTACTTTCCTGACACAATGGCACCCATGGTATTATCACCGTATCGAAGATTTAAACTCTGCGATTTTCTAGCAATATACAATATGGCTTCATCCCATGAAACTTCTTCTAAAATACCATTTTTACGAACCATCGGTTGTTTGATACGTGTTTGATTTTGTTGAAGTACCAAATCGAATCGACCTTTTTTACAAAGCAATCCTTTATTAATGGAATTATTCTCTTTCGGAAGAGATCTTAATAATAATGTACCTCTTGATTCCAGTTTTACAGAACAACCCATACCACATTGGTTACAAACACTTTCTGTTAATATGCCTTCTAAAGGCACCGGTTTATTAATTAACGCCTTTTCTTGTAATGCGCCTGTTGGACAGACACTGATACATTGACCACAAGAGATACAATCCGTTTCTGAAAACGGTTTATTAAATGCGGGTTGTACAACCGTATCAAATCCTCTACCTGACAATCCTAAAATACCACGATCCATCACTTCATCACAGATTCTCACACACATACCACAAAGGATACATTTATTAGGATCTCTTGTGAAATATAGATGAGCATCATCAATATCAAGTGATTTAGAAGGACCATCAAATCTTACGGGTTTAACATCATAGTCATTTGCATAATCGAATAAATGACATTCAAAAGAATCCATACAACCACATTCTAAACATCTACTAGCTTCATTTACTGCTGACTCTTTTTCAAAACCATGTACAACTTCTTCAAAGTTATGCATTCTAATTTCCGGTGCTTCATGACCCATATAACTTCTATGTTGTCTTGGAATCTCTTTAAAATCATCAAGTGTTAAGTTCTCTTTTTTAACCGTATAAAGTGGTTTTTTTACGATAAAATCACCACGCAAATAATTATCAATGATCTGACTCGCATGCTTGCCATCAGCAACAGCCTCAATGGCAATACCTGCACCCGTTCCTACAGCATCACCACCTGCAAAAACGCCTTCGAGATTGGTCATATAAGTGCCTTCGCCAATATCAATATTGCCTCTTTGATTTAAAGCAATAGCTTCAAACCCTTCAGGTGCTAACCTTTGTCCAACAGACATAATAACAGAATCAATCTCTAGAAGTTCTACTTCTCCAGTTGCTACAACACCTCTTCTACCAGAAGCATCTTTTTCGGTTTGTTTCATTTTTTCAAGACGCATATGTGTTACTTTACCATCTGCATCTGATATAAACTCAACAGGATTTGAAAGGAATTTAAATACCACACCTTCTTCTTCTGCTTCTTCTATTTCAACATCTACAGCAGGCATATCTTCTTTTGTCCTTCTATAGATTGCATAAACTTCTTTTGCACCTAATCTGATGGCTGTTCTACAGGCATCCATTGCGGTATTACCACCACCGATTACTGCAATTCTATTACCGGTTCTAATAGGTTCATTTATCGCAAACTTATTCAGAAATTCAATACCACCGATAATACCTTCATTATCACTGCCTTTGCAATTGATATACGAACTCTTCCAAGCTCCTATAGAAACATAAACTGCATCAAATTCTTTTCTGATATGATCTAATTCAACATCTCTACCAATACGTGTATTTGGAACAAGCTTAACACCCATTTTTTCAATCAGTTTAACTTCTTTTTGAAGAACTTCTTTTGGTAGTCTATACAGTGGTATACCATACTTTAACATCCCACCTAATTCAGGCATGGCTTCATATATCACAACCTCATGACCTGATTTTCTTAAAAAGTATGCTGCTGACAAACCACCCGGTCCGCCACCAATCACAGCAATACGTTTGCCTGTTGATGGATTTATTTCTGGTATATAAGATGTTTCTTTATTTAAATCTAAGTCTGCTACATAACGTTTGATCCATGCTATAGATACGGAATCATCAACAATCCCTCTTCGACAGCCCGTTTGACACGGGTGTGGACAAACTCTACCAATACTCGCAGGTAAAGGTAAATCTTCTTTAATAAGCTTTAAAGCTTCTTCGTATTCTTTATTTGCTGTTAAACCCACATAACCTTGTACATCCACATTAGAAGGACACCCTAACATACATGGTGCTTTACAGTCTCCCTCATGGTCAGATAACATGAGTTCTAAAGTTGTTTTTCTTGATTCTTTAATACGATTCGTATCGGTTTGAATCACCATACCATTCGCTATTTGTGTGGAACAGGATCTAATCAATCTCGGACTGTTGTCCAGTTCAACCACACACATACCACAAGATCCATAATGTTTTAATTTTTCATCATGACAAAGTGTTGGAATTAAAATACCATTCTCTTTTGCTACTTCTAAGATGGTATGACCAGTATGTGTGTTTATTTCTACACCATTTATATTAACTCTTATTTGCGCCATTTGATTTCCTCCAACTTATGATTTTGTGATTGCTTTAAATTTACACTTATCTACACATTGTCCACATTTGATACATTTCGATTGATCAATTATATGTGGCTTCTTAAGAGTTCCTGTAATTGCACCGGTTGGACAAGTTTTCTTACACACTGTACACCCTACACAAATCTCTTCAGATATATCATAAGTCAATAGTTTCTCACAGACACCCGCAGAGCATTTACCTGCAATATGTTCTTCATATTCATGTCTGAAATATTTTAAAGTTGTCTGTACTGGATTTGGAGCTGTCTGTCCTAAACCACACATCGAACCTTCTTTTATTTTTATAGCGAGTTCTTCAAGAAGTTCTATATCACCTTCTCTTCCCTCACCGTCAGTAATTCTAGTCAGGATTTCTAACATACGTTTCGTACCGATACGGCAATAGGTACATTTACCACAAGATTCTCTACAGGTAAAGTCTAAGAAAAACTTTGCCATTGATACCATACATGTCGAGTCATCCATTACCACCATACCACCTGAACCAACTATCGCACCGGTTTTATTAATGGCTTCATACTCAACAGGTGTATCCAATAGTTCTTTTGGAATACAACCTCCAGAAGGTCCTCCAAGTTGTACTGCTTTAAATGCTTTATCGTCTACAATACCACCACCGATATCAAAGATAACCTCACGAAGTGTCATACCCATCGGTACTTCTACAAGACCACCATTTTTAACTTTACCCGTTAAAGCAAATACTTTGGTTCCATTACTTTTCTCTGTTCCTAGATCTGCAAAGGCTTGACCACCCTTGTTTAATATCCAAGGAACATTCGCTAAAGTTTCTACATTATTGATATTGGTTGGATAATCCAAATACCCTTTTTGAGCTGGGAAAGGCGGCTTGAGTCTCGGCATGCCACGTTCTCCTTCTAGTGATGCTATAAGTGCTGTTTCTTCACCACAAACAAAGGCGCCTGCACCCGCTTTGATGCTTAAATCATAATCGCATCCTTTAATGCCAAATATATCTTTTCCAAGTATGTTTTTTTCTCGAGCTTGTTGAATAGCTTTTTCAAGACGTACAATCGCCAAAGGATATTCTGCTCTAACATAAACAATACCTTTTTTTGCTCCAATCGCATAACCTGCAATCATCATGCCTTCTATCAAACTATGCGGATCTCCTTCTAAGACACTTCGATCCATAAAAGCACCCGGGTCACCTTCATCTGCATTACACACCATAAACTTTGTGTCGCCTGGAGATTTTAATGCAGCGTTCCACTTGAACCAAGTTGGAAAACCTGCACCACCACGGCCTCTAAGGCCTGCTATTTTTATTTCTTCTATCACTTGAATAGGTGTTTTCTCTTTATAACATGTTTCAACCGCTTGATAGCCACCTAAAACAAGGTAATCATCAATCTTTTCTGGATTAATCAAGCCACAATTTCTAAGTACAATTCGATCTTGTTTATTCAACTGATCTGAAACCATATCATTACTTTCATCCAACGTATCAGTCTGTGCACTTGTAATTAATTCTTCTATTTTTGAGGCATCGACGTTTACATAACGTTTCATTTGTTCTTTATCATAAACATCTACAATTGGCTCTAAATAACAGGTACCAATACAACCTGTTATTTCTACAGATGCATCAAGATTATTGACTTCTATTTGATGTTGTAAAGCAGCTAGAACTTTATCAGCACCAGCAGCAATACCACAGGATCCTGAACCGACTACAAATCTCATATAGCCTCCTTTATACGTAAAT
This sequence comes from Peptostreptococcaceae bacterium, assembly GCA_013619035.1. The sequence continues at coordinate 1,859 of JABXKX010000414.1, read as the reverse complement.
CTTTTAAGATTTCACTTGCTTTTTCTGGTGTTAACTTAGCATATGTTTGATCATTAATCATCATAACAGGCGCTAAACTACAACAGCCTAAACACGCTACATTGATATATGTAAATAAACCATCTGCCGTCATATCACCTTCTGATATGCCCAATTCTTCTTTAATCGCTTGTTCAATTTTTCCTGAGCCATTCACATGACAAGCAGTCCCTTGACATAACATTATCAAATGTTTGCCCACTGGTTTTAATCTAAACTGTGAATAAAAAGTCGCAACCCCCAATACTTTTGCTTCTTTTATGCCAGTTACATCAGCAATCAATTTTAAAACAGCTTCTGGTAAATAACCATAAGCCAGTTGAATTTCTTGAAGCAATGTGATTAAATTGGATTTTTCAGAATTATAAGAATTTAAAATTTCTGAAGCTTTTCCTAAATCGATGGACAAATCAACTTGTGATTGATCACTAGAACATTTACATGCCATTATTTCTTCCCCCTAGAATTTATATATTTAATAGTTGTTTTTAATCGCGATTATATCGTCTGATTATTGCAACAAACAGCTTGCATCGATTCATTCTTCGATGCTGAAAGCAATCTATCGTGGATATTCTAACACTTTTGAAAGTAAAAAACAATAACCTACACATTTGTGAAAACGTTTTCTTGCGATGCTATGAAAACATTGAGCAATAAAATTCTCAACTTAAAGAAAACAGCATTAAAATTGGATAATATAGGACTACATAACGATTAACTCTTTAACAAAAAAATAAAAGAACATCTCTATATTCTGTCATGAGATGCTCCTAATCTTTATAGATTTAACGTACACAGTTCTTTCCATTGTCTTTAGCTTCATAAAGTTTATCATCGGCTTTTTTGATTAAAGCATTTCTGTTGTCTCTTTGCCACTGTGATGTACCTATACTAACTGTTATATGTTCATTAAAGTTAAACGCTGTGGACTCAATTGTTAAACGAATTCTTTCTGCTATAACCTTAGCATGTTCGAGATCAGAATTGTTTAAAACAACTATAAACTCTTCACCACCATATCTGCCAGTTATATCAAAATCTCTTGTTTCTCTTAAAATAATAGTTGCAACTTCTTTGATGACATAGTCGCCTTCTAGATGTCCATAGTGATCATTGACTGCTTTAAAATCATCTATATCTATCATCAATACAGAGAAATCTTTACCATATTGTATCGCCATTTCAATGGCATTGTCTATGTACTCAAATATATAACCATTATTATAAAGTCCAGTTAGTGAATCTCTTAAGACTTGATCTTTTAATGTTTCATTGATACTTTCAAGTTGGGCATTTTTTTGATGTAACTCATATCTAATTCGATAATTTGTACTAGATATCATATACCCGATACCTGTAACGATTAAGGCTTTAAATATCAGACCGTTAGCAATTAATACACTACTTGCATTTGCATATATTAAGACCGAAAACACGATTAAGCCACCACTGAATAAAAATCGGCTATAGATCGGTTTAACAACAAACATACCGCCACATATTAAAATGATTATGGTGTAAATAGTTATATCTTGAGCTTCTAAATAAACGAGTACGGTGAATAAACTTCCCCATACAATAATGATAGCAAAATATATTTTCTCTAATATATCCAATACCTTGATTTTAAATTGATCTTTTTTGAAAAAAACATAAAATAATATTGGTAGATAAATGATATGAAAGAGTACTACTATTAAAACATAAAGTCTAATATCCGATTCAAAATAACCCAGTGTAGATAATATTAATCCCATGATTTCAATCAGTGAATATGCTGTACCTATTATGAGTATTCGTTTCACATTGCTATTTAT
>JABXKX010000355.1 GCA_013619035.1 Peptostreptococcaceae bacterium | reverse complement strand
CGGCAGCGTCAGATGTGTATAAGAGACAGGTATTTAAATACTTTTCTGCTTAATTAACACAATGATCTTTTGCAAGTAATGCTGCACCTATGATACCAGCATCATTTCCAAGTTCAGAAATAACAATCTCAGTTGAAGAAAACTCTGACAAGAAATACTGTTTATCAATTTCTTTAGTCAGTCTATTTAATAGATAATCTCCAGCTCCAGAAACGCCACCACCTAAAGCAATCCTCTCAGGATCTAATATAAGTAAGATATTTACAATACCTCTTGCAAGATACTTAATAAATCTTTCAAATGTCTCTATCGCAATCACATCATTTTCTTTTGATAAATCAATAACATCTTTAGCTGTAATTACCTCTAAATCTCTTAACTTAGAAGGTAATTCTGTCGTTTCAATCAAGTGTTCAGCATACTTAATTATAGCAGTTGCTGATGCAAATGTTTCTAAGCAACCATTACTACCACAATTACAATCATAGAAATTATCACCAATGATCATATGTCCAAGCTCTGTTCCGATACCATGTCCACCACGTACTTCTCTGTCTTCAATGATGATACCACTGCCAACACCAGTACCTAATGTTACCATGATACTATTTGATACACCTTTAAGTGAACCGATTTTATATTCTGCATATGCAGCCACATTGGCATCATTATCGATTGCTATTGGTAGATTTAAATTCTTTAATCCATCCATTAGACGTACATGATTCCAATGTAAATTGGCACAGGCTAAAACAACTGACATATCTTTATTTACAAGTCCTGGTATTCCAATTCCAACAGCTTCAACAGGTTCATCTGTACTATTTCTTAGTTCATCAATTAACAAATAAATATCTTTAATGAGTTCTTCAGCTGGACGATGTGCATTGGTTGGTAAACTCTTTTTAAATACCAGTTCACCTTCATTAGTAACCAGTCCAGCAGCAATATTTGTACCACCTAAATCGATTCCTATTAACATATTCTCTCCTATTTCTTTAACAATTCTTCACGAAGTGCTTCAAAACCTGGCTTTCCTAACAATGCAAACATATTCTTCTTATAATCTTCAACACCTGGTTGATTGAATGGGTTCACGCCAATCATATAACAACTCATCGCACAAGATTTCATAAAGAAGTACAATAATTTACCATAGTTAAATGGTGTTAATGACTCTAAGTTTAAGATAACATTTGGTACACCACCGTCAACGTGAGCTAATACAGTACCTTTACAAGCATTCTTGTTTACAAAGTCCATGGTCTCACCAACTAAGTAATTAAGGTTATCTAGATTTTGCTCATCTGATTCTATTTTAATATCACATGCTACGTTTTCTACATTTACAATCGTTTCAAATAATATTCTCTGACCATCTTGTACATATTGTCCCATTGAGTGAAGATCTGAAGAATAATCTACTGCAGCTGGGAATAATCCTTTGCCGTCTTTACCTTCTGATTCACCCATCAATTGTTTCCACCATTCAGCTGTGAAATGTAGTTGTGGCTCATAATCAACAAATATTTCAATATCTTTACCATTGTTTAATTGGTAGTTTCTAATAGCAGCATATTGGTAACATGCATTTTCTTTCATATCTGTATTTAAGTACTCGTCATAACCAGCAGCTGCACCAGCCATTAATGCATCTACATCAATACCTGAAACTGCAATTGGTAACATACCAACACTTGAAAGCACTGAGAATCTACCACCCATATCATCTTTGATACCGAAAGTTTCATAGCCTTCTTGATCCGCTAATTGACGCAGTGCTCCACGGTTATAATCTGTTGTTGCAACGATTCTATCTTTAGCACCGTCTTTACCGTATTTATTTTCCATATATTTTCTAATGATTCTAAACGCTAAAGCAGGTTCTGTTGTTGTACCAGATTTAGAAATAACATTAACCGTTAAGTCTTTACCTTCAATTGCTTCTAGGAAATGAGTCATGTAAACAGGACTGATATTATTTCCTAAAAACATAACTTTAGGGAATTTTCTTTTTTCATCACTTAATTCGTTAAAGAATGAATGATTTAACGCTTCTATTACTGCTCTAGCACCTAAATACGATCCACCGATTCCTACTACAACTAAGATATCAGAATTTTCCTGAATTTTTTTAGCACATGCTTTCATTCTATTAAATTCATCTACATCATAAGTTTTAGGGTAATCTAACCAACCTAAGAAGTCATTACCTGCACCTGTTTTCTCATGGATTACTGTATGTAATTCATTTACTTGCTCTTGATAATTTAACAACGCATCTGTTGTTATGTTTGCTTTTGAATAATCAACTTTGATACTCATGTCTACCTCCATATATATTTTATTTCGTTAATCCCCCAATTAAGTGTTGTATACCCAACTGTATCAAACACTATCAAACATTATACACCAAAAACGGTATCGTTTCCACGTCATTATAAGGGAATAAGAAAAGATTCCATCATCTGATGAAATCTTTACTAGAAAATTGTAGTATTCTACAAAAAATTATCTGTTTCTATAACCTCGTCCACTTGAATTGCTTTGATTAGACCCCGTTTTATTAGTAGTACTTCTACTGAAACCAACAGTGTCCTTTTCGACTTGTCTTTCAAATGCACTTAAGTGATTTTCAGAGCCTTCGATTAAATATTCAAATACCGCTCTAACATCATCTGGTAAATCACCTTCTAAAAACTTTTCATATAACGCAATGTTCTCTATTTCTGCTTGAACACCAGCTTTAAACGCATCCTCTAGACTGACAGGTAAAGTGATGTGGCTACTTGGATCAATCTCTGGAATATCAACACCATAATTTTTCATCAATTCTTCTACCATTTCGATATGAGTTTGTTCTGCTTTCATAATATTTGTAAAGGGTTTTGATACATCAAAAGCTTTTACAATCTCTTCGTAAGTCGAATAAGCTAAGAGTTCATCCTCTAAAGCATACTTTAACATATCTTGTAGTTCAGGATCATCATCATTGATGCCTTCGTGTCCAAAATCATCTGCAAATGCCACCATACTTAAGCTCAATGTTAATACCATTACCAATAATACTTTTTTCATCTTAAACCTCTCTTTCGTCGTTATATCTAACTATATCTTAAAGAAGTCCTGTGACAGATTTATGACAAGTTATTGGCATTTGATAATTATTTTAAGAAAAATTTAATCCGCTTTCCTCTTTGTATAAGTCATAATCATCATACCTTCAGAAGTTGCATAATCTTTCAAACAAAGTTTAATCGTTGGGTTATTCTCATGAAATAACTTTCTTCCTTTGCCCAGTATAGTAGGAATAATACCAATGATATACTCATCAATAATATCTGATTTAATCAATGGATCAACGAGTCCACCGCCACCAAATAGATAAATGTCTTTCCCAGCTTTTTGCTGTTCTTCTCTTAGAAGACTTACTAAGTCACCATGGATAAACTCAATATTATCGTAATTCTCTTTGTTTTGTGATGTTGCTACTAAAATTCTATGATTACTAAACATCTCCAGTGGACAATCATCAAAGGCTTTTCTACCTATAACAACCGTATCAACCGAATTTAGAAACGCTTCAAAATCAAATGCTTTTTCTGTATTTAATGTATCATTGCCATCTCCAACAATCCAATCATAAGTTCCACTTTCTGATGCAATGTATCCGTCTAAACTCATTGCAAGATTTAAAATTATTTTTTTCATATCAACCTCCAATAATTATTTGAGTTACTATTAATATATACTACCATCTTTTTAAGACGCCATAACAAAAATATACAATATGTTTTAAGGATTCCAATTTCTACACAAGAAAAACCATCACCAAATTATTTTTTTGAACTCATTTCGATTATATTTTTATAACCAATAAAAGAATCGCTCACTTATGAACGATTCTTCGGGGGAAGTTATACAATATTTATTTGAATGTTAACAGGTGTCAATCCATCACTAGTTAACGTAAGTTCTACAACACCTGTTTGATTAATCGTTTCAATCCAGAATCCAAATACACCACCTTTTGGTACAACGACATTTGGACCATGTAATTTTGCAGGACCTTTTAGATCAATGGTCACTGGTCTATCAAAAAACGGCATTAAACTATGAGCCTGATCCAAAATACTTACCACAGTTCGTGTGGCATCTTTCTCATTTGCATTTAATACTAAATCATCTGTTTTAGCTGATAAATATGTCGGCAATGGATTTTTTGACAGCGTTTTTGAAATAACACAGTCATCATTTACATAACCTTTTATAATACCATCTTCCCACTTCATACCCCATTCACCTAAATCATCAACGGTTACAACATTTTCGTCAACAATCACCGGTGGATATGGTAGCCCATCATACACTTTTGAAGGGAATAATTTAAATGTTTTTAACTCACCAAACGATAACGTTACATACTCACAATTCGTTAAAATTGTTAGTGGCAATATACCGCCTATGCTTCTTTCACCACGAGCCCAAAATGTAACAGGTTCTAATACAGGTTCAATGTGAGGAGTCACCTGAGATTTGTAAACAGATGCTGCAAATTTATTAACCCTAAACATGTCCATAATACCGTGATAACAAATTCGATCGCCAGCACCAAAATCATTGTGAGTATTATAATCAAAAGCACACCAACCAATCGCTCCTGAAATATTATCATTTCTAAAAGCGGCATCTTGAACTCTTAAATGCCTTGTTACATGTTCCATCTGTCTTTCTTCGCAATCAAATCTTTTTGTTGGGTACATATGTCCATTGTATTCTGTGACTAGGTATGGGACATTATGCTCTAAACCAGTTACTATTTTCTGATCACGTAGAGCTGTCTCACCACCATCAAGAGCAAAATCATTCATCGTATAAACATCTTCTAATAACTCACTATTGTCAATGTATCTAACACCACCAGTTTGACGTGTTGGATCTAATATTCTTGCCAACTCATTGGTACTGGTATAGAAATCATGATCATCTTGTGATTCATTGATTCTTACACCCCATATGATGATTGAAGGATGATTCCAATCTCTTTCAATCATTTCTTTAACATTATGAATTGCCACATCTTTCCAAGCTTGATTTCCAATATGTTGCCAGCCCGGTATTTCTTCAAACACCAATATACCAAGTTCATCACATTTGTTTAAGAAATGTTTCGATTGTGGATAGTGTGATGTTCTTACTAAATTAAAATGCAACTCCTCTTTTAAAATTTCTACATCTTTTTCTTGTACACGTTTTGGCATTGCGTACCCAACATATGGATAGGACTGATGTCTGTTAATACCCATGAGTTGAATTTTATGATTGTTCAAATAAAAACCATCTGCTTTGAACTCACATGTTCTAAAACCAAAACGATCTTTGAAATAATCTTTACTGTCTTTTGTTATCAAAGTTAACTCAATAGTGTATAGATTCGGAGAGTCCAAATCCCACAATTCAGCTTGAATCTTATCAATTTGAATCTTATGGTCACCCTCTTCTTTATTCAGATTCAAGATGGCTTCATGACGTTTAATCTGCTCACCAAACTGATTAATGATTTGGACATCTAAAGTCGCTTGGCAATCTACGGTATCTGTAACTGCCGATAGATGCAGCAATACCGATTTATCATCCTCATGATTATTTAAAGTTTCGATTCTAACATGTTTGATAGATGATTGATCATAGATTCTTAATTCTACTTCTCTATAAATACCTCCATAGGTCAGATAGTCTATTTGACCTCCAAAAGGTGGTACATGTTCTAATTCTCTCGAATCTACTTTAACGGTTATAACATTATCCCCACTCAGAATATAAGGTGTTAAATCATATTCAAAGGGTGTATATCCTCCTAAATGTTGATCAATAAACTGTCCATTGATATATACATCTGCAACAGCCATAACCCCTTCAAATCGCACGCAAAGCTTTTCTTTATCAGAAAGGTTCACCTCAAAGAAATTCTTGTAACACGAAACAAACTGAAACATTTTTTCATCAAAATAATTATAAGGTAATTCAATGTTCGTATGAGGTAAATTAACTTTTTCAAATGAACTTATATCATCATTTTTTATCATACTTTCATCATAGTCAGGGTTATAAAACCAGTTGTTATTTAATCTTATTGTTTTTTTCATAGTTTACTCCATTGTAATTATTTAATTGATCCAATCATGCCCTCTACAAATCGTTTTTGCATGATAAAGAACAATAGTACTGTCGGTAAAGTTGCGATAATAATCGCAATCATTATCACACCAAAATCAGGGAAATACGCAGATGATAATGAAGAGATAACAAGTGTTATTGTCTTTTTACCTTGTGATTGTAAAATAATCAAAGGCCACAAGAAATTATTCCAAGCTCCCATAAAGACAATAATAGATGCAGCAGCATAGGTTGATTTCATTGTTGGCATATAAATCAAAAAGAAAATTTGGAACTCATTTAAGCCATCAACTCTCGCTGCTTGAACCAACTCAATTGGAAATGATTTTGTGTTTTGTCTAAAGAAGAAAATTACAAAAATCGATGCAATTGAGGGAATGATAACAGCCCAATGGCTGTCTAACATATTTGCTTTTGCAAAAATCCTGAACAACGGTATCATTAATGCTGCAAATGGCACCATCATGGTTAACAACATAAATTGATATATTCTTTCTCTTGTTTTATGACGGTATAACTCGAATCCATATCCTGCCATCGAAGCAATCAATAAGGACAAAAGTGTTGTTAGAATAGCTATTTTGCCAGAATTCCATAATACCTGAGGTAAATCAACCATTTCTAGCAATTTATTAAAGTTATTTATCAATTCACTACCAGGAAATATTCGTCCTTTTGTAATTTCTGTTGATGTATTAGTGGCACCAATAATCATCCAAATAAACGGAAAAATAGATACAAAAGAAATCAAAGATAAAAATGTGTATTTAACTACTGTACTTATTTTATTCATCTTTACTTCCTCCTATTTTAAATTGAATAATAGCCAAAACTGCTACTATAATTACGATTACATACGAGATAGTTGCAGCGTATCCGTAATTTGGTGTAAATACAAATGACAGATTATAAATGTACTGAGATAACGTCAGCGTTGAATTACCTGGACCACCACCAGTTAAATTGACAACTTCATCGAACAGTTGCAAGGTACCAATTGTTGACATGATGGTTGTAAAAAGTATCACTGGCTTTAACATTGGAATGGTGATTTTGGTGAATTGTTTAAATTTAGAGGCACCGTCTATTCTTGCAGCTTCGTAAATTGACGGATCAATATTTTGTAAGCCTGCTAAATAAAAAATCATATTATAACCGGTCCATCTCCATGTAATTGCTAGAATAATGGTCACTTTTGCCCAAAACGGGTCCAAAAGCCACGGTATAGGATCTGCAATCAAATGAATACTAAGTAAAAATTTATTGATAATACCATCAAACTGTATGGACTCTTGTCCGCCTTCGTAGTTTAACGGACTTGTCCACCGATGCACTGTGGCGGATTAGCTCGTGTCCATCCATGAGTTCAAAATGAACACAATGGGTGTCCAATTCAGAAATGAGCAATTTTTGTTCTGATCAAGGCCGCACAAGGGTTTGCGGTGAGGCGTACGTCTGTACGCCGCAGCCGGAAACCCGCGGAGAACGCCGAGCAGGACAA
>JABXKX010000534.1 GCA_013619035.1 Peptostreptococcaceae bacterium | reverse complement strand
AGTTATAATTCTAATGGTGATTTTAATAGTTTTATCTTTTGAAGTGTTACCGGTATTGCTCATATTAATGATTAGCTTTAGTATTGGAATACTTGTATATATTAGCATGTGCATCATGATGCAATATAGTATTGTCATTGAGGATGTTGGTCCAATAAAGGGATGGCTAAACAGCATCAAACTTATGAGTCATAACTTTTTTAGAGTAGTCTTTACCTATATAGCTTTCATGTTGGTATCATTTTTGTTAAGAAATCTGTTTTTATCAGACTCGATAGTGTCTATTGTTATAACGGGGTTATTGCAAGGTACAATTACCATGTTTTTAACCATAACGATGACAGCTGTTTATACTCAAACAATAGATAAAGAGTTAGTAACTATGGAAATGAGAGATGCTTAGCATCTCTTCTTTTATTTCTATTCAAAATATTGTATGCTAAATAAGAGGTGAGTTAATGAAATCATATGTAGAGAATTCTCATAACAGATGTGAATTATTTGGAATTGAAAAAACGCAGGTTGTAAGTAAAAGAATATTATCACCAGAAGACCTTCATAAAAGATTGATGAATAAAGAAAGCTTTATTCAAATCGCAGAGCCATTTATGAACCATTTATATAATTTTGTAAAAGGATCAAAGTTCTTTGCAATATTAACAGACAAAGATGGTTGCATCTTAAGTATGATTGGTGATGAAGAAATCTTGGAGACTGCTTTTTCCTTTGAAATGGTTCCAGGTGCTTTTATGGACGAAAAAAACATTGGTACAAATGCAATGGGGACGGCACTTTATGAAGATAAACCCGTTCAAATATCTGCAGGTGAACATTATATCAGTGCTTACCATCGATGGACTTGTTCTGGAGCGCCCATTCATGATGTGGACGGTTCTCTCATTGGGTGTTTAGATCTAACTGGATTTAGTGAAGGGGTTCATTCTCACACGTTAGGTATGGTGGTAGCAGCCTCTCATGCCATTGAGAAGATGTTAGAAGGACATGCTTATAACAATCAGCTTAATGCTTCAAAAAAATATACGGAAACGATTATTAATTCCATTCCTTCAGCGATTTTAACCGTAGACCTAGAAGGGCGGATTATCTCTTTTAATCCTTATGTGATGAAAGCACTTGGCTTTAATCAAGAAGAACTTGAGTTGATTAACTTTAATGAAATCATGCCCAATTATAAGGATATCATTATTAATATATCTCATAAAAAATCTATAGTAGATGAAGAAATGCGCATGCGTTCAAAATTGAATAAAGTGTTTTACAACGTATCCATTTATCCGATTTTAGATGCTGATGAACAGATCAATCAGATGATTTTTGTTATAAAAGATATTAAAAAGATGCGAAAGCTGGCCAATAAAATCATGGGTAGAAGAGCCATTTATACCTTTGATAAAATCATTGGTGTAAATGAAAGTTTTTTAAATGCCGTTGCTTTTGCAAAAAAAGTGGCAGACAGTAAATCGACAGTTTTGATTATGGGGGAAAGTGGCACCGGGAAAGAAATATTTGCTCAAGCCATTCAAAACTACTCTATTAGAAGCAATGAAGCATTTATTGCTATAAACTGTGGTGCCATACCTAAGAATTTAATCGAATCAGAGTTATTTGGTTATGAGGAAGGTGCTTTTACAGGCGCTAAAAGAAGTGGTCAACCAGGAAAATTTGAAATTGCAGATGGTGGCACACTCTTCTTAGATGAAATTGGTGAAATGCCTATAGATATGCAAACAAGACTGCTTCGGGTAATTGAAGAATCAACGGTCTCAAGAATTGGTAGTACCAATGAAATACCAGTAGATGTTAGAATCATTGCTGCAACCAATAAAGATTTAATTGAGGAAGTCAAAAAAGGCAACTTCAGAAAAGATTTGTTTTACAGGTTAAATGTTTTACCTATTAAACTGCCATCTTTACGAGAAAGAAGAGATGATGTGCCTGATTTGGTAGAATACTTTATGAGCAGAATCTCTAAAAAACTCAATAAGAACCCAGTTGAATTACCAGAAGATTATATGAACTATCTGATGCGTTACAATTGGCCTGGTAATATCCGTGAACTAGAAAATCTAGTAGAGCTGATAATTAATACTGAAAGTATTCCTGCTTATGATGAAATGCCTGAAATAAAACTTAGTCATAAAACCAAGTTAGAACCCGTAGACTTATTTTCTTTAGATTCTATTGAAAAAAAACATATTACTCAAATCTTGAAACATTTTAGTGGTAATATTACTTTGGCAGCCAAAGTTTTAAATATTGGCAGAAACACATTGTATAGAAAAATTGAAAAACACTGTATCGATATAGAACAGTGTTCAAATATGGAACATATTTAAAAAGAATAGTGTATCGAAATGGAACGTTGTCTATGGGTAACGTTTCTTTTTTTTGGCATCATTTATGCGTTATAGAACCTTAGTACAATATATAAGGAGGAAATAATGAAAGGTTATAACGGGAAAATTTTAAGAGTCAATTTAACAGAGCTTTCGTACAAGGTTGAGGCCTTGGATTTAGAAATGGCTCAAAAGTTTATTGGTGGACGTGGATTAGGAACTAAAATATTTAAAGATGAAGTGGATGCAAATGTAGATGCATTAAGTCCAGAGAATAAATTATTGGTGGTGACAGGACCGCTTACAGGTACACCTACACCAACTGGTGGACGTTATATGGTTGTCACTAAATCACCATTGTCAGGTACAATTGCAAGTTCTAACTCAGGTGGATATTGGGGTGCTGAACTTAAATTTGCTGGTTATGATGTGATTATTCTAGAGGGTAAAGCAGCAAAACCGACTTACATAAACATAGAAGATGATAAAGTAGAATTCAGAGATGCTGCTCATATATGGGGCAAAGTGGTTTCAGAAACTTCAGATATCTTAATGAAAGAAATTCCAAAAAAAGCAAGAGTTATGACTATCGGACCAGCTGGTGAAAACTTATCAATGATTGCAGCGATTATGAATGAAAAAGATAGAGCGGCAGGTCGTTCGGGTGTTGGTGCTGTTATGGGTTCTAAGAACTTAAAAGCAATCACAGTAAAAGGTTCTTCGAAACCAGAAATTTATGATGAAGCTGCTCTTCAAACGATCTTTAAAGAGTGTTTAGGTAAAATTAAAGAAAACGGTGTTACTGGATCGGGTTTACCAACTTATGGTACGGCAGTACTCGTTAATATCATTAACGAAAACGGTGCCTTCCCAGTAAACAACTTCCAAGGATCGTATTTTGATAAAGCAGAACAAATTAGTGGTGAAACATTATCTGAGAAACATTTGATCAAAAAGACAGCATGTTATAGATGTCCTATCGCTTGTGGTCGTCACGTAAGAATTGGTGATGGCGAAGGTGGTGGACCTGAGTATGAAACAATTTGGGCATTTGGTGCAGACTGTGGTATCAGTGATATGGATCAGATTATTAAAGCCAATCATATGTGTAACGAAGTGGGTATTGATACAATCTCTGCTGGTGCAACTTTAGCAGCTGCGATGGAATTGTATCAAAGAGGTCTTGTTAAAGAAGAAGAATTAGAAGGTCTTACGCTTAAATGGGGTGATGCAGACTCTATAGTTGAGTGGATGAGAAAAACAGGTAGAGCAGAAGGTTTTGGTAAAAAACTAGCAATGGGCTCTTATAGATTAGCAGATAGTTATGGTGTTGCTGATTTATCAATGTCGGTTAAGAAGTTAGAAATCCCAGCTTATGACCCTAGAGCTATCCAAGGACAAGGCTTACAATATGCGACCTCTAACCGTGGTGGTTGTCATGTAAGAGGTTATTTGATTTCTCCTGAGATTTTAGCACTGCCAGAAAAGTTAGATCGTTTGTCATTAAAAGATAAACCGAGTTGGGCGAAAATATTCCAAGACTTAACAGCTTCAATTGATTCATTGGGTTTATGTTTATTTACATCATTTGCAATTGGTGCTCCAGAGTACGCTGATTTAGTTAATGCAGTATGTGGTACAAACCATACAGCGGATACGATATTAGAAGCGGGTGAGCGTATTTGGAATATTGAAAGACAGTTTAACTTAGAAGCAGGTATATCTCCTTCTGAAGATAAATTACCAAAACGTCTATTGGAAGAGCCAATTACAGATGGTCCTTCTAAAGGTTGGGTTCATAAATTATCTGAGTTATTACCAGAGTATTATGAGTTAAGAGGCTGGAGTAAAGACGGTTATCCAACAGAAGAAAGACTTAAAAAATTAGGATTATAAAATGAACATAGAAGTTAGATTATTTGCGACCCTGAGAACGGGTCGCTTCAAAAAAGAAGTTCAAACATTTGAACTCACAGTGACCCCAAAGGACATCTTAAGCCAATTGGATATTCCCATTGAAGAAGTGGCTATTTTACTAATCAATGGTCATGATGGACAATTTGATACTGAACTCTTAGATGGAGATGTTATTTCAGTATTTCCTCCAGTCGGTGGTGGATGATGAGATATTCTAAAAATGAAAAGATGTTAACACCGGAAGAAAACAAGTCTCTAAAGAATTTTAGAGTTGCAGTTATTGGTTGTGGTGGTCTTGGTGGGTATTGTATTGAGATGTTGGCAAGACTTGGTATCGGCAGTATTGTTTGTGTTGATGGAGATGTCTTCGATGAAAGTAATTTGAATAGACAACTTTTATCTGAAGAAGCTTTGATTGGTCATCCTAAAGCAAGAACAGCTAAAAACCATATCTGTAAAATAAATTCAAACGTTCAAGTGAAGGCTTTTGATGAGATGTTAACAGAAACGAATTATCAAGAAAATATTACGAAATGTGATGTGGTTGTCGATGCAGTGGATTCTATTGAGACAAAGTTATTTTTGCAGAATATTTGTGAAAAACTGAATCTACCACTGATTCATGGCGCTATTGGTGGCTGGTATGGTCAAGTGTCCACAATCCTACCAGGTGATAAAACTCTGGATATGATTTATAAGAATAAAAAGAGTATAGAAAAAGAGTTGGGTAATCCATCTTTTACACCGGGAACCATAGCTTCTATACAAATTGCAGAAGTATTAAAAGTCCTTTTAAACAAAGGGGAGATACTGACAAAAAAATTACTATTTATAGATCTATTGAACCACGATTATGAAGTTTTAGAATTTTAGTCACTCTTGGAGTGGCTTTTTTTTTCTTTTAAATGCTATAATTAATAAGATGACAATTATTGGAGACTAAAATGAGTAAATGTGCTAAGTTAAAAAAATTAATACTAATAGCTTTTTTAGCAGCAATTGGTGCAAGATTGTATGTTAGTTTTTTTGTAGATGGTTTTATTATTACCTTTACTGCGATTATACTCGCCATATCATTGTACTTTAATGACGATGTACATCCTTTAGCACTTGGTATTACGGTGGCAATTGTATCCCCTGGTATGAGATTTATGATTGAGTCATTTACATCGCCGGATGTTCTGATGTCAATCAATCAGATTTATCCCGATGTCTTTTTTTACCTAACTTATGGTGTTGTTTTTTATTTGTTTAGAAAACATCTGGCACAGAACTTTAAATCAAAATTTTATCTTGTCGCTTTTGCAACGGATTTCTTATCCAATTTAGCTGAGATGTTGGTGCGTACAAGAGTATTTGAGATTAAATGGTTTATGATAGAAGGTATTTTATTGGTTGCTGTAGGGCGAACGTTAATTACTTTGTTGTCTATTTATCTTATTGTTAGATACTCCACGCTTTTAATGAGACAAGAACATGAAAAAAGGTATCAGTATTTGATGATGCAGTCTTCTAGATTCAAAAGCGAAATTTATTTTCTGTATAAAAATATGAATCAACTTGAAAGTTTGATGAGTTTATCTCATCGAATTAAAAGAAAAGTATCGGATGATTTAGAACTAAAAGAATTAACACTGGACTTATCTAAAGGCATTCATGAAATTAAAAAAGACTATATACGAGTGGTTAGAGGTTTAGAAGAAATCTATGATGGTGGCATGAATTTAGATGAGATTTCCATGAAAGACCTATTTAAATTAATCGAAGTCAGTACAGAAGACTATATTAGGAGCAAACAACTTAATGTGATTTGTCGCTTTAAATGTAAAGTGACTATCATGATAAAAGATCATTTTTATATGATGTCTATTCTAAGAAATCTAGTCAACAACAGTATAGATGCTTGTGGTAATCAAGGAGTTATTGATGTCTATGCCCATGAAGTAGAGGATATGATATCAATTTATGTAAGAGATAATGGTAGGGGTATTTGTGAAGATGACAGAGCATTTATTTTTAATACAGGATATTCTACTAAATTTAATGAATCTACAGGTGATATATATCGAGGACTAGGACTTACTCTTGTTAAAGAAATGGTTGAAAATATATTTGAAGGCAACATCACCTATGAATCTGAACCCAATAAAGGGACAACTTTTATTCTGAATTTGAGTCCACAAGTTTTACAGGAAGGATCTGAAGGTCAATAACCCTCGGTTAAAACCGAAGGCTTGAAGCAAGGGCTTTCCCTTGCTGAAAAAGGTCTATATTGATAAGACTAGGTGCTTAGAGCACTACGTTATTAAGTTATGATACCTTTGGATTTTTAGCCAAGTCCTCTGCTCTATCGTGTAGTATTAAACAGTTCTGTGAGGTAGGAACAGTGTGCTACACTTAAAAAGCTTAAATAACATTGTCGATGGCTACTAACTGGTTGAATTTTATTCGATTTCAGACTTATACTATACAAAGTATAAAAAGCATGTAGAGAGGAGCGTCTAGTATTAATATTTATGTATTGAATAAAAACAATAAACCTTTAATGCCGACTACTAGATGTGGTAAAGTAAGAAGGCTTTTAAAGGAAGGCAAAGCAAAAGTAGTAAAGAGAACGCCTTTTACTATTCAGTTGTTGTTTGAAACAACTGAATATGTAGATGAACTTACATTAGGTTTAGATACAGGTAGTAAAGTAATAGGTAGTTCTGTAAGTTCAAAAACAAAAGAACATTATTCTTCAGAAACGGTTTTAAGAAATGACATAGTTAATTTAATTTCAACAAAACGGAATAACAGGCGGACTAGAAGAAATAGATTACGCTATAGACAACCACGGTTTTTAAATAGAGTCAAAAGCAAAAACAAAGGTTGGTTAGCGCCAAGTATTGAACAAAAAATTAATAGTCATCTAAAACTTGTAGATGATATTTTTTCAATATTACCTATTGGGAAAATAATAGTTGAGACAGCTTCATTTGACATTCAAAAAATGAAAGACGATTCAATAAGTGGTTATGACTACCAGAGCGGCGTGCAACTGGGGTTTTGGAATGTCAGAGAATATGTATTATTTCGTGACATGCATGTTTGTCAATACTGTAAAGGCAAGTCAAAAGACAAAATTTTAAATGTTCATCATATTAAAAGTAGGAAGACAGGTGGTGATGCTCCAAATAACTTATTGACATTGTGTGAAACCTGTCATAAAAAACTACACAATGGATTGATTGTTTTAAAAGTTTCGAATAAAACAAATTTAAGTTTTAGCGATTCAGCTTTTATGGGAATAATGCGTTGGACATTCTATAATAGACTGAAAGAAAAATATAGAATGTTAGATGTAGAAGTTCAAAACACATATGGATATTTAACAAAAAATAAGCGTATAGAGAATGGTTTTGAGAAAACACATACAATAGATG
>JABXKX010000356.1 GCA_013619035.1 Peptostreptococcaceae bacterium | reverse complement strand
TATTTTATAGATTGATTGTTACTTCTATCATGTTTTTCATCAAAATTATATTTCATAAAATTCCTCCTCAACTCATTATACTGCTAAGCTATTGACTTGTATACCATATTTAAGAGCTATAAAACATCAATAAAAAACGATCTTCCAATCGTTTTAAGCCAACTTAATTGTAGTCATTTTACTGATACTTTTAAGTTTCATGGTTGGATTGTTAATCTCACAGCCTTTTATAATTTCCTCAAATCTTGATATTTCTCTAGGTTTCATAAGCAGCGATTATTTTATCCTTGTTTGAAAGGAAATTATCTACATCCAAAATTTTCCGATGCCATTTTATCATCTAGCTTGCCACCAAGAAAAACTCTTATTGAGTGTATATTGTAATCCTTCTGAGGATGTTACTTTCGTTAATATATGCAAATATAAGGGCATCTAAAAATATAACCCATTAAACGGGATTCCTGATTTTCTTAAGAATTTCAGGGCTCAAAACAATTAAGTGTTATACAGATATACATTAATCCTGAACACAACCATATTTTCGGTATAATACTCTCTTAATTCTGAAAAACGGTTGACAGCAGTGTGACAAAACCTGTAATCTTAACTTAGAGGTGAGAATGTGAATTATAAATCCCAGTTTGGTTATATCATTGATTTACTAGAAATATCAGGCAAAGAATTAGCTTCAACTATAAACGTTGATCGAACTTTAGTAAGCAAATGGAAAAATAACGCAAGACCATTAAAGGTAAACAATCCACATTTTAATAATATTTTAGAGGCACTTATTTCGTTTAACCATAAAAGAAATGATGCTATCTTTGAGCGTTTTTTTAGAGAAGTTTATCCCAATATTGATAGAAATGAACCTGATTATTTAAGCACTTGTTTAACCACTTGGTTAATCGGAAAAGATTTAGGTTACTTTAATAGCTTCAATGATTGGCGACGTGCAAAGTCTTCATTATACACCACAACAATTGATATCTATAAAGGCAATCAAGGAAAAAGAGATGCTGCAATAGAGTTTTTTAATTACGCACTGGAATTACCAAGTGGACAGGAAATCTTTATCTCTGACACCGAAAAAATGGATTGGCTGACTGAGGATATGGATTTTTACGCACTCTACCACATTAAATTAAATGAATTGGCTCAAAAGGGTCATAATATTATTATCATTTACAATTTGACTTATGGCGAAAAAACAGTAGGTGCTTTTGACTACTTTGGATTGAGTAAGTACTTTACTGGTAACGTTACGGCTTATGGTTTGGAGCAATTCACTGCACCTATACCAAGTTTGTATATCATACACCGACATATGTTACTGATGAGTTTCGATAACGAGATAAAAAATGATGATTTATATATAGCAGTCTATAGAGATCCTTTTTCTATCGAACAAATGGTAAAAGAATTTTCACAAAGACTTAATCAATCAAAAAAACTAATTTCAACTTATTCATCTCATGGTACCAGTTTAAAAGGATTCACAGAAACACTGATGTCTGCAATACAAGAAAGAAGTACAAGTTATTTCTTATCACCGTTACCGCCTTTTAGTACCATGCCGGATGCTTTGTTACAGGATATATTGCATAATAACAACTTATCAGATCAACAAATGTATGAACTGATGCAAATACATAAAGTTAACAAAAAAATGTTTTTTAAAAATGGGAATCAATCACTTTTAGAAGAAATAATCAGTCAAGAACATTTGGAAAGAGCCCTTACATCAGATCTTATTCGCTTAGATGATGTCAGTTCTATTACCAATAAAGACATCTACATAACAAGAGAGCAACTAATAGAGCATTTGAAATATTTAGATTCACTTATAACGACTCATGATTATTTCAACATTTCAGTAGCCTCTTTTCATGACTTACCGATTCTAACAGACAGTATGATGTGGATCATTGAAGAACAAATGATTTATTCTTATCCTCTATGTGGTGAGACCAATTTCATTATCAGTGACTCAGAATTTATACTCGAAAAAGCAGTAGATCATATTAAGAATTTACTGATGTTAAATGAAGAGGCAAAAACTTTACACCAATATTTAAAAGGACTTTCATAAGAAAGTCCTTTTTTATTGTTCAAACGGCTACGCCTTGATCATCATAAATATATTTTCCAAATCCTTTTTTTTCAGTATCTTTGGTACAGGATATAATGGATTGGCTTCTTGATTTGCTCTATCAACCATCACTGGAATATCCTCATTTTTAATGCCTTCTATTTTATCTGGAATATTCATGTCTTTGTTGAGTTTCTTTATAAGTTCAATAAACCTGTTAGCTTTCTCTGCTTCTGTATCAGCTCGTGATGTGATATGAATATGATCAGCCAATTCTGCCAACGGTTTGTGAACTGATGATCCGTAATATTCTAATACATAAGGTAAGATAACTGCATTTGCAAGTCCATGTGGCACGGAGTAAAATCCACCTAAAGTGTGTGCAATGGCATGGACATATCCAACATAAGCTCTCGTAAATGCAATTCCAGCATAGTAAGAAGCGGTTTGCATATTTTCTCTTGCTTCAATATTGCTGCCATTGCTGTAAGCTGTAAAGATATTATCGGTAATCAATTTAACTGCTTTTCTTGAGTAGTCTTTGGTACTCTTTGTATTACTTTTGCCTATATAGGATTCAACTGCATGAGTCAGTGCATCAATACCAGTTGTTGATGTTATTGCTTGAGGTAAGTTTTCTGTTAGCATAGGATCCAATATCGCGTATTTGGGAATTAATCTCAAATCATTTATAGCATATTTCTCATGTGTTTTACTATCCGTTATCACGGCTGCTATTGTCACTTCACTCCCAGTCCCAGCGGTAGTTGGAATGGCGTAAAGAGGTGGTAATTTTTTGACAACTTTAAATAATCCCTTCATTTTAGAAATAGACTTCTTAGGGTTAACCACTCTTGCGCCAAGTGCTTTTGCACAATCCATCGGCGAACCACCACCAAATGCAATGATGCCATCACAATTATGTTTGTTATAAAGATCGAGTGCATCGTTTACATTATCTATTGTAGGATTTGCTACTGTATCACTGTAAATGCAATAAGGAATGCCTTGCACCTCTAAACCATCCAATAAATTATTAACCAACTTTAGATCCATCAAAACTTTATCCGTCACCACAATAAGTGATTTATGTTTGTTTTTCTGTATCAGTTCTGGCAATTCTTTACTGGCATCTCTTCCTTGAAGGAGCGTTGGTGTTGACCAAGGCAGAAGATATGAAACACCTCTAAAAGCAGTTTGGTATATCCGTGCATACGTTCTATATAGCATAATCCCTCCTCTAAAATATAGTGCATCGACAGGTACTTCTATATAATACAAATTTCAAACTCACTTGAAATCATAATTATTGAATTGAATCTATTTTTAATTTATTTTTGCAAATCTCAATAATCTTATCATTTGTAAAATCCATATCACCGTCAATAATAATAATGGTTTTATCTTTTCTGAGTACCAGTTTTTCTTTTGTTTCAAAAAGATAATACCCTTCATCTACAGACCATAACGCCAGAGGTATTTTTTCTAGTTTATAATCTGCTTCTTCATATTTTAATTGATCCTTCAAGGTATTATCAAAGACATACTCAGCCACTTTTTCACTGATACACTCGATATAAATTGTTTCGACATTTCGAATGTTTAATGATTTATCACTTCTATCTACGCTTTCATAATACTCAAGATATACTGGTGTAAAAACACTATGAGATTTGAACAAATGAGTATGCTTTACATCGTAATCTCCAAAGTCAGACAGTTCAAGAACAGTTTCCTCTTTAATTTTACCATTAAATAGGTGCAAACTGTCAGAAGAAATCAAAAATAAAACCCCAGCAATACTGATAACAAATGCTCCGATACTAACAATGATGTACTTTAGCATGTTTTTAAATCGATCACTCTTTACTTTTTTGAATCTTTTCATCATAAAAATGACAGCAATCATTGGTAAAAATAACAATACGACTAACGGTAATATAGATAATCCAATACTAGAAAAAGAATCAAAGAACATCATCCCCAATAAGATTAGATAAATGCCAGTAACACCATAGTACAATGTATATTTAATTTTTATATGTCTATCTGAGAAATGCATCAGCTTTTTATTTTGATTTAAATTGATTCTATTTTTAACCAACCAGACGATAGGCGTATAAACTGTGATGGTAAATAATAACGCTACACAAAACGGCCAAATTCTAGATATCATAACAGCATTACTAAATATATCTTCATAATCAACTAACCTGACATTAATATACCCCATACCTAAAAACATGATGATCATCGGTAACACAAACAGTTCCGTTTTCATAACAATCTTCCTGATATACTGATATTCTTCTTCTGGTTCTGTATGTATGGGTAGAACCTCTTTGCCTTTTTCTTTATAAAACACTTGATACATTTGAGTCCCTGTACAATGATGCCAACCGCTATCTTCACAAAATTCAATTAAAGTTTTTTCAGCATCATCATCTGGAAAATCAAAAGGACCAGACTCATAAAATACATTTACACTAAATTCTAATGCCATAGTCTCAACTTTATCGAATATGTAAAATCCCTTTTTTATCTCTTTTAACATCCAGCCTTTTAAAGCCATCTTCTCAAAATAAGATTCTAAATTTTTGTATTCTACAACCGAATGTAGTTTGAATACTTTCTTTGTATTAAAACTCATCAGACTCACCTCTCAATACCTCACCATCACTCACTAATTGATTTAATCTATTATATTCATTAATTAGTATTCCTTTTCCTTTTTCAGTCAAAATATATGTTTTCTTCCCATTGTCCGAGGATACTTTAATAACAATTTCTTCTTTCTCAAATCTAGAGATTAATGCATATAAAGTTCCGGGTCCTACTTTGACTCTCCCCCCTGTTATCTCATCAATACGCTGCATGATGCCATAACCATGCATGGGTTTTAATAAACATAATAAAATATAGTACATGGGTTCTGTTAATGTTTTTAGTTGTTTTCTAGCCATAATACCTCCGTATATCGAATATAGATATAGTATATCAATATTCGATATACCCAGTCAAGAAAAAACTTCCTATAAAAGGAAGTTTTGATTAAACGATATATACTTTATACCCATATTTTTTTAACTCTAATGTGTCTTTTAACTGGACAACTTCTCCAGTAAATGCATCTTTAACAGATGTATTTTTATAGGCATCAGGTAATGTTATGTCGTATTTTTTATTTTCAGGATTCATGATAATAAGTGTATCGCCCTTCTTATAAATAAGCACTTTCTTATGTTCTATCCACTCATTATCACAAGTTTTAAAAGCTTCAGTTCTATGGCGAAGTGAAATAATATTTTTCATAAACTCATGCATATCATCACCAATATGATCAAAGGTCATACACTTTCTATGATCTTCTTTACCACTTCCTTGAACACCCTTCATCGGTAATTCACTACCATAATAAATACAAGGTGATCCCAATTGTGTCATCATAAACAAATAAGCCAATTGGATACGACCTATATGACCTTCAGCAGTTGTTAATACTCTACTTGTATCATGAGAATCTAATAAGTTGAAGTTGTTCTCAGTAACTTGTAGTGAGTAACTGATCTTTACTTGATTCACCGCATGAATAAATTCAGATTTATTCATTGTATGTGTACAGAAAAATTGTTTCATAGCATCTGTCAATGGATAATTCATTGCGGCATCAAATTGATCACCCTTTAACCAAGGCAACGCATCATGCCAGATCTCACCAAGTAAAAATACATCCTGATTCACTGATTTGACTTCATCTCTAAATTCTCTCCAGAAATGATGGTCCACTTCATTGGCCACATCAATACGCCATGCATCAATGTTAAACTCTTCAACCCAGTATTTAGAAACTTCCATAAAATATTTGATAACCTCTTTGTTTTCAGTGTTCACTTTTGGCATATATTTAGCACGTCCAAAGGTTTCATAATTCAAACAACTGCCATCTAATTTATCAAAAGGTTTGTCGTACACTGGAAACTTATGAATGTGGAACCAATCCTTATACTGTGATTTTTCATTATGTTCTACGACATCTAACCACTCGGGTGCTTTATAACCCATATGATTAAATACAGCATCTAACATAATTTTAATGCCTCTTTTATGAGCTTCATCCACAAATCTTCTAAAGGTCTTTTCATCTCCTAAAGAAGGGTCTATCTTTTTATAATCAATTGTATCGTATCTATGATTGGTTGTTGCTTCGAATATCGGACATAAATAAATCCCGGTAATCCCTAGATCTTTTAAGTAGTCCAATCGATTGATGATCCCTTGAATGTCACCACCTGTAAAGTTATAGTGACCTGGTTTTGCTCCCCAAGGATCAAAGAAATCTTTATCTAAAGAAGGATCTCCATTTTCAAATCGATCTGGAAATATTTGATACCAAACGGTATCTTTTACCCAAGAAGGCACTTGATGTACATCTTTATGATTTAAGTAAGGGAAACAATAGAAGTTTGATAAATCATTTAATATCCATTGATTATCATCTTCCAGTGTGATGATTCTTCTTTCTCCTACCAACAATGTCTCATCGTCATTTTCTAATAGAAATGCATATCTAGACCTTTTATGAGTGGGCTTGAAGCTTGCAAACCAGTAGTCATGATACTCTGTGGTCACTTCTTTGATCATATCCACATTAACGCCTGACCAACCTCTTCCACCAGCGGCTTCCAAGTTACCACCATCAGCGCCACCTTTTGTCCAAATATAAGGATCGCCAATTCTTAGGGTTGCTTTTGTTACCTCATCTATTTTAGTTCTTATTCTGATATGCAAGGTTTCTGAATCATAACCATAGGCATAGTTACTTTTGGGTGTATGTAAAATTACGTCTTTTGAAATCATTTTCTCGCCTCCTATTGACATAATAGCATAGGAAAACGTATGCTATATGTATATAAAAATTCTAGTATGTATATAGGAGCTGTTATGAGAGAAATTTTACATTCGGATTTAAGTATTTTTGATGACCAACTGTTTTTTTACTTTAGAAACAAGTACCGTCCTGAGATTATCAACTACTTAAAAACAAAACATTTTTTTGAAATCAAAAACAAATTGGACTTTGACATAAAGAAACACAATACCTTTATGTGGAACGGTATACTCATCAGAGAAATCGTACAACTGGGTTATACCTTTGAACATCTTGCCAACCAATACGATGCCATTTATGAAAAGATCAATAAATGTAAAACTTTAAAAGAGTTACAAGACACTGAACTGTATATGTTTAAAAGATATGTCGATATCATCATACACCAGCAAGAGATGACCGATCATCTACTCGTAAATAAAATACTGCACTTCCTTCATTTGCATATTGAAAATTATTTTACGTTAGAGGAGCTCACTCATGAACTTAATTTATCCCAAAGTTATGCTTCTAAAATTTTTAAAGAACATATGAATACCAGTATCATGAAATATGGAAAAGAACTTAAGATAAAAAGAGCACAGTCCCTTTTAAGAAAAAGCGACTCCATCACTGAAATTGGAGAAAAACTAGGTTTTTACGATCAAGCGCATTTTTCTAGAACTTTTAAATCATTTACAGGTATTTCTCCACAAAAGTATAGGACCACAATCGACAAAAAATAATGCATCTTCTTAATTTTCATGGGTATCTATGCTATATCTTTGTATAAACTATACAAGGTTCGTTATAAATACGG
>JABXKX010000029.1 GCA_013619035.1 Peptostreptococcaceae bacterium | reverse complement strand
ATATAATGCTTAAGGAAAAGGTGGTAAATTATGAAACCGAATATTTTATATGAAGATAAAAGTGTTATTGTATGTATAAAGGCTCCTGGCATGCCAGTTCAGTCTGATTTAACAGGTGATTTAGACCTGTTAACAATACTCATCAATCACTATAAAAGCAAAGGTATTGAAGAGCCCTATGTAGGCCTTGTACATCGTCTCGATAGACCTGTTGGAGGTTTGATTGTTTTCGGAAAAACTCCAAAAGCCGTTGCTCATTTATCAAAACAAATGCAAAAAAGAACGATAAGAAAAACTTATTTAGCGGTTGTAGAAGGATCGCCTGATGATCAAACCTTAATACATTATCTAAAGAAAAAGTTTAAAGGCAATGTCTCATCAGTTGTAGAAGAATCTGTTCCGAAGGCTAAAAAAGCCATTATGCATATTAAGCGTATTTCATCTAAAACAATAGAAGAAAAGAAATATAGTCTTATCAGCATTAAACTTGAAACAGGTCGCCATCATCAAATTCGTGTTCAATTAGCTCATATTGGTTGTCCAATCTGGGGAGATACTAAATACAATAAGAGTTTTAGCGATAAACAAGGTTGGTTTAACATGGCATTATATGCACATGAAATCACTTTCATTAATCCTGAACATAATCGTCACATGACGTTTGAAACACCCGTATCAGAATATCCATTTGATCAATTTTAAGCATGTTATTCATGCTTAATTTTTTTTGTGGCAACTTGATCTAATGCCATCAATGTTTTAGCCGTCACTTGAATATCCTCAAGTGGTAAGCCTTCAAATAATGATTCAATCAATTTCATATCTCTATCATTTCTTTCAGCCCAATACGCTTCTTTGCCTTCTTTCAGTTTGATTCGAGTGATACGTTTGTCTTTTTCATCTGAGTATGTGGTTACAAAATCCTTTTTTTCTAACTGATTCAGTAGTGCTCGAACGTTTTGGTGAGATGTTGCTAAGACATCAGATACTTCTTTAATTGTTGGTTCGTTACCCATAGTGCCAACAACAATTAAAAGCATCAACTGTTTTAATGACAAATCACCCTTCTCAGTTGTCCTATTATAATAAACTTCCCACTTTCTTGTCATTAAAAATGACAAAGCAAAGATTTCTCTCATACTATTTTCCATATTGCCTCCTTGACTTTTTTAATAATAGGTAATATACTACATAATATAAGTAGTATATTACCTATTATTATACGTTAATCCCTTAACTTCTACAAGGAGGCGGTGCAAATGAAGAAAATTATTTTATTCATACTGGGTATTATGATTGTGGTTACACTCTATCAACTAACCACCGATCACACGATTGATTTTGAAACTATAGATTACACCCTCTTAAGAGATGGTACTTTTCAAGGAGAGTATTCCACCCTACTTGTTCATGCCATTGTAGAGATTTCTATAGAAGAATATACCATTAAAGAGATTCGAATCATCAAACATGATTGTGGTAAAGGACAACCTGCTGAAACGATTATTGAGACAATGATTGAAAATAATAATCATCATGTTGATACAGTCAGTGGTGCAACCATGAGCAGTAATGTCATTATGAAAGCTGTCGAAAATGCGTTAAAACATTCAATTGAAAGGAGATAAACATGAAAACACTAATACTCTATGCATCAAAGTATGGCACGACTAAAAAATGTTCAGAACTCATAAAAGCTGGTTTAACCGATACTAATATTTGTGATATTACAGATAGTAACGATATCTCGTTAAAACCATATGACAGAATTATTATTGGGACCTCGGCTTATTTTGGAAAAACAAATAAAACATTATCAAGCTATATCAATCAAAATCTTCCCATATTATTAACCAAAGAGATAAGTCTATTTATGTGTTCTAAAGAAACTTCTTTAGAGCAATCGATCAACAAAGAGTTGTTTGAACATGCTCAGTATAAATCTCACTTTGGATTTGAGTTGAATCTCTCCAAGATGAAATTTATGGACAAAATCATCACAAAAAAAATAGCTCAAGTATCAAATGACGAAAGCCATTTAAAACTCGAGCAATTAAACGATTTTATCAAGAGTCTTAAGTTATCTTAAGACTCTTCTGTTATTTTTGAAAAACCAAGACCTTCACCCCATACCGACATAACCGGTAGTACATCAACAAATGCACGATCGTCATATTCTGCAATAAAGTTCTTAATCACAAGTGATTCTCTTGGTGAACAAATTGTTGTTAATTTAGTCTTTGCTATATTGCTATATCCACCAACAATTGTATATTTAGAGATACCTCTTTTGATCTCGTGTAATATAAATTGAGCTATTTGCTCTTCTGCCTCAGAGATCACTTCTAGTTTAACTAATTTAGGTGACAAACCATATAATACAGTTTCTACAGATTTTAATAAAACAATCTGAGTTATAATTGCATAAAGTGCAACTCTTATATCAAACACCAATATAGACAACAAAATAATGATAATATCTATACAGGTAATAATCTGATTAACAGATATAAAAGGATATTTTTTCTTATGAATTATTTTTCCTAAAGAATCGGTTCCTCCAGTAGAGTAACCTCTTTTTAGAATCAAACCGACACCCGCACCACCAATGATACCATAATAGATTGCTGCTAAAAACATATCATCTTCTATCAACTTCAGATCTAACTGATTAAAAATCATCAAAATTGTTGGGAACAATACTGAAAGCAACAAAATTTTACTGGCTTCATATTTCCCCAGTGTCATATAGGTTGTCAATAATATAACCAAAGACAACAAATAATAGATATAGGTATAGTTAATACCCGTTACACTATCAAGCATTAATGCTAAACCTGTAATACCGCCTGTCATCAATTGATTTGGTTCTAAAATAGCCGTAATAGCAAATGCTAAAAGAATACAGCCAATGATAACAAAGATTATATCCATCACTAAATTTTTCACTTTCATAAACATCCTCCATCTATGTCTTGTTCATTAGTTTTATTTGAAAAACAGTATTAGTATATCACTTTAAAATATCTTTTCAACATGTTTTTTTTACATAAACTACCCTCTTTTATCCATCCAAATCGGGAAAACGTTGGCTTTAGTCGAATCAACTGCCTAATTATAATATTTTAGTCGATTTCACTTATATATGTTGATATATTAGTTAAAAAGAATTATAATATTGTTATATTCATAACAATCTAGGAGGTAATATGTTTACAAATCTAAGTGAATTAAAAAATTATTGTCACAAGAATGAAATCCAATTTATAGATTTCAAAGTAATTGATTTAGCAGGTAGATGGCATCATTTAACGATCACAGTAAATCGGATGACTGAATACACATTAGAAGATGGTATCGGATTCGATGGCTCAAGTTATGGTTTTTTAACTGTTGAAAAATCGGATATGGTATTTATTCCTGATTTAACAACAGCTTTTCTTGATCCGTTTACCAAACATAAAACATTAACAATGATGGCTAATATCCATACATTAGATGGTGGTATCAACCGTTATGAAGGTGATCCAAGATATATTTCTTCTAAAGCTGAAGAATTTATGAAGAATAGTGGTATTGCTGATAAAAGCTCATTTGGTCCTGAATTTGAGTTTTATATCCTTGATCACTTCTCTTACCGTTTGGATCCTCATTTCCAAATGGTTAAACTGGACGCTGAACAAGCAGAATGGAATACAGATTCAGATTGTAATTTAGGTTATAAGGTTAAACATCACGGTGGTTACCATGTAGATATTCCATATGATGTGAATTATGATTTAAGAAATGAAATGGTACTATTATTAGAAGAAAACGGTGTACCAGTAAAATACCATCACCCCGAAGTAGGCGGACCAGGTCAACTAGAAATCGAATTATCATTTGGTAATGCCCATGATATGGCAGACCGTTCAATGTTATTAAAATATATCGTAAAGAATTCTGCCCTCCGAGCTGGTAAAACAGTAACATTTATGCCTAAACCTTTCCATAAAGAAGCAGGTAGTGGTATGCATGTACATTTCCATTTATTCAAAGATGGTGATCCTATCTTCTATGATGAAAATGGTTATTCTGGATTAAGTCAAACAGCGCTCTACGCAATCGGAGGTATGTTAAAACATGCAGCTGCTTTATTGGCAATTACCAATCCAAGTACAAATTCGTACAAGCGATTGATTCCTGGTTATGAAGCACCAGTAAGTGTTTGTTTTGCAACAGCGAATAGATCCGCAGTTATTCGAATCCCTGGATATGCAAACAGACCTGAAGAAAAACGTTTTGAATTCAGATCTTCTGATGCAACTTGTAATCCATACTTAGCTTATTCAGCTCTTCTTATGGCTGCGATAGATGGTATTAGAAATAAGATTGATCCAACTGAAGAAGGTTTCGGACCATATGATGTGAATATATTTGATTTGCCAGCTGATGAAAAGCTGAAGATCAAAGGACTTCCTAAATCTCTTGATGAAGCAACTGATGCTTTAGAAAAAGATTATGAATTCTTACTTGAAGGTGGCGTGTTTACAAAACAATTGATTCAAAACATTGCTAAACAAAACAGACAAAACGCGTCTGAAATTGCCAATATGCCTCATCCAAAAGAATTTGAACTTTATTTTGATCTATAACAAAAATCCCTGAATCACAATTGATTCAGGGATTTATTTTATTTGTCCTTAATTTTAAATCTTGAAACACTATTAGAAAGCTCTTCAGACAATTTAGCCAAATCACCTGACGCATCCACAATTTGTCTCATTGATTCACTTTGTTGAGTCACTGCAGCAGATGCTTCTTCTGTACTTGCTGCATTTTCTTGTGCTATTGCTGAGAGTCCTTGAATGGTATCCAAAATCTCAGCTTTTTGTGATTCCATATTCTTCTCAGAAACATTTAAGTTATCAATTGCATGAACCGAAACCTCAACCGCCTTTGAAATATCAACAAATTTATCTTCCGTTTCTTTAACTGCTTGAACCTGATCTGTTATGATATCATTTACATGATTAATTGTGCCCACTGCTATTCTAGAAGATTCAACAAGTTCATGTACAATATCATCAATGTCTTTAGTTGATGCAGTCGATTGTTCTGCAAGTTTTCTGATTTCATCAGCAACTACTGCAAATCCTTTTCCGGCCTCTCCTGCCCTCGCAGCTTCTATTGCAGCATTTAATGCAAGTAGATTAGTTTGTTCCGCTATTAAAGCAATGACATTACTGGCTTCACCAATCTTTGATGTACTTTCATCTGTTTTAGTAATAACTTCAAAGATTTCTTTTGCTGCTTTATCGGTATCCTGAGTCTTCTCAGTTAAATCGGTCACAATTTTAAGTCCGTCACCAATCATAGTCACAATATTGGCTGATGCTTCATTTAGATTATTCATATGTGCTTTATTGGCTTCTATTAGTTCACCAAGAGCAAATGTTTTTGTTGCTCCTACTTCCGTACTAGTGGCTTGATCTGTTGCACCTTGTGCAATTTCATCAATTGTTTTTGCCATATCTTCTGAAGTGTTTGCCACTTCATCTGCAGTGACATTTAACTGTTCACTTGAACTTGCCACTTGATAAGAAGAATCAATAATTTCACTTACAAGTTCACTGAAATTTTCATTCAGTTCATGGAACGCTTTGGTTAAACCACCAATTTCATCTTCTCTTCTTAAATATTTTTCAGGTACATCCTCTCTAAAATCACCACTACCTAATTTCTTGGCATATGCTGTAGAAGCAATAATTGGTTTCATTAATTGTCTAATACTAATAACCATATAACCAATTAGAAGAATGGCACCTACAACAAATATTAATAGAACAACCAAATTAAAACTTCTAAGGTCATGTAATACTTCTGATTTATTAACCAATTGAATAACACCCCATCCATTAATGGTCATTGGTTCATAAGCTATAAAGTATTTTTCATCTTGATATGTCACATCTTCAATACCAGTTTTTCCTGAGAGTACTTTATCTCCAAAAGTTGATAATTCAGCAATATCACTGATATTAACAATGTTTTTCTCTGTAAGTTCCTCTAAGTTTTCAGCATAAATCAAGGCGCCATCTTTTCCTATCAAGAAGTTGGTTCCTTCTTCGCCAATTTTATATTCTTCCATAATATCTGGAATATCCCCTAATGATACGTCTGCTGCAACAAATCCAAAAGCCTCTCCTGGTTTGTCTCTAACAGCTGTTATAGCTGAAACAACAATCGTACCTGTACCAACATCTGCATAAGGTGATGTAAACACTACATCATCATTATCCAAAGCTAATTTATACCACGGTCTTGAACTGGCATCATAATCAGTAGCTGAAACAAATGATGTATTGTCTATAAAAAAGTTCGCTCTATCATTAGCGATCCAGATAAAAAATAGTTTTTCAAAAGAATTTGTATAATCAATCAAGGTTGCATCAACCGTCTTATAAAGAGGATTCGTTGTTATCTGACTATGTCGATTTACTTCAGCTAAATAAGTCCTAATATTTCTATCCAAGGCTGTTTGTCTAGCAACTTGTTCTGCTAACGCAAAAGTTTGAGTAATATTTGTTACTGCTAAATCCGTGTCTTTTTCAATTTCAGTATGAATTCCTTCTGTTAATTCAGTATTAGTGCTTGAGAAAATCCATACACCACTTACTCCAAATATGATAACAACAGATAACAGCAATAGTAAGGTTAACTTGAGAGTGATTGACGTTCTTAACAAGTTCATATGACCTCCTAGATAATGTGGAATAATATATGACTATATATACCTAGAACAAATAAAAATAAACAAAAGGTTCTAGTTTCCTAGAACCCTTCACTTATTTATGAATTGTCATCTTACAAACAGTGATGACTTGATCGTCTCCCATATAAAATGGACTCTTAAATGTACCAATATAATCTTTACCTAACATATCATATAAATGAGACTTTAATTGGAATTCTGGCAAACATCCCTTAATCTCGCCATTTTCATATAAGAAAGCCTTTTGTACGGGTGTTGCATAAGTACCGTCTGGTGTGTAATCACCACCAGCTGCTATAACAACTATAATACCTTTTTTAACATGATCACTTAGATTTTCTGTGTCAACTTTAATAGCTAAATTCGTCATGCCAAGCGCTGGTACATCATCAAAAGCACCTGATGCAGAACCAGTTTGAGGCAGATTATAATCTGTAGCTACCTTTTTATTGGTAAATCCTGTTTTAAAAATACCTTCTTCCGCAAAAGTATATTCATAGTTATTATTCACAACACCTTCCATATCAAAGAATGGTCTAAATGCAGTTCTAGGATTATAGTCTTGATAAATGGTCACTTTCTCATTAAATATCTTTTCACCTTGTTTATTTGAAAACATAGAACTTCCAGCACCAAGGTTTTCACCATTTAATTCCATCAATAATTTACCATGGAATACAGATTGATCTACGACCATGATTGGCAATTCATTTTCCTCAGGCATCTCTAGTTTAGTCTTATAGGCATTCAATATTTTTCTGTTTTGATCAATAAATTTCGTAACATCAAATTTTCTACCTTCATAACCAATATAACCATCAAATAAATTGGCTAATGCTTTATCTTTTAATATGAAGCCCATTTCTATATGAGAATCCTCATATGTTAAATTGGTTCCATTTGAATCACTAAACTCTGTGCTAATTTCTTGTATTTTAGCGGTTTCTGAAAAATCAAATTCTGGATACTCTGTTTTTAGAAAATCTAATACCGTTTCAACTTGTGATAAAATATTATCATGTGTTATTGTATTTTCTTTTAT
>JABXKX010000284.1 GCA_013619035.1 Peptostreptococcaceae bacterium | reverse complement strand
TAGAGATGATTCATACTTATTCTTTGATTCATGATGATTTACCAGCAATGGATGATGATGATTTAAGAAGAGGGAAGAAAACCAACCATATAGTGTACGGAGAAGCCATGGCCATTTTAGCGGGTGATGGTTTGTTGAATTACGCCTATGAGTTGATGACTGAAGTCTCACTAAAAAAAGATTCTTATAATTATTTAAAAGCAATGAAGGAAATCTCTAAAGCAGCGGGCCATCAAGGTATGGTTGGCGGACAAGTCGCTGATTGTTTATCAGAAGGTAAAGCTGGCACGAGAGAAACTTTAGAATACATCCAATTGAATAAAACTTCAGCACTTCTAACATGCGCATTAACTGCAGGTGGTTGCATAGCAGGTGTCTCTGAGATGACATTGAATGATTTGAGAGAACTGGGTACCGCTGTTGGATTTGCTTTCCAAATTAGAGATGATATTTTGGATATTGAAAGTAATGAAAGTGTTTTAGGTAAACCGATAGGTAGCGATGAAAAAAATCATAAACTGACTTATCCATCGTTATTTGGGTTAGAAGCATCAAAGGCAAAAGTGAGAGAATTAACAGATGAAGCCAATCGTATATTAAAAAGTTTTGATGGCGATACAGCGTTTTTAGAATCATTGGTTAATTATTTATGTAATAGAGAGTATTAAGGAGAAAACATGATATTCGTTGAAGGTTTAATCAACAATGAATTCTTTAAAGTTGCATTTATTGCTTGGTTTATTGCACAATTTTTAAAAGTTATTCTAACTCTATTGATAGAGAAAAAATTAGATATAGGTAGATTTTGGGGATCCGGTGGTATGCCGAGTTCTCATACATCAAGTGTTGTCGGAGTATCTACCGCTATTGGATTAGTCAATGGTTTTAATTCGGCAATGTATGCATTATCTTTAGTTTTTGCGTTTGTAGTGATGTATGATGCATCTGGTGTTAGAAGGGCTGTAGGAAAACAAGCAGCTATTCTTAATAACATGATACATGATTTATCAGAGCACAAACACATTGAACAAGAGCAATTAAAAGAACTGATTGGCCATACACCTTTTGAAGTTATTGGTGGTGCTGTTTTGGGGATTATAGTTGCAAATATTTATATGTAGTAATTGGGGCACAGTATCCTAGTCAGTACTTTAATCTCTGAAGGCGGGCCTAAAAATTCGTCAGAGGGCACATCGATGAAGTTCCTGGTAGTTGCTTTAGACGCCCAGTCTGGGGTGATTGCTGGGAGTAAGGATCAGGGGGCGATCCACAATGGCATGTGGGCGTTGACCCTCTCTCCGTGGAGACTTGCAATGCAAGATTACACCTGCAATGTGTTTTATTTGTCGAACAGACACTTAAGGTACGTGTAGTGTAGCCTGCCTTGAGCTGGAGAGGTGGACGGTAGATCAGATTGGAAATCATTGGCCAATGAATTTTAATTATTGCTCATCTAAACCGATTTGGCAAAAGAGGCTAGGAAATTATTTGACTGTAGAGGAAAACTCCTAGGCTGAATGTAAAAAAAGGATTGAAGTGTGAACTAAGTGGTAGTCTAGTCTGTCTATTGGAAACAACGACAATATACAATTAAAGGGGAACTGCTGATTTGGCGACAGATCAGTTTGTATATGGGAAATCCTACTAGACCTAAGTCGCAGAATTTACTTTTTTTACTGCCCCATTTATATATGAGGTGACCTATGAAAAAAATTAGAATTCGAATGAATTCTTGGATTTACACAATAACTATTATCACATTTTTTGTAACTATAGCCATCAGTTATATAACTGACGTCCTTATGGGCAATACAGGCTTAATAGTTGCAATATTTGTGGTTTTAGCCATTGTACTAATTGGTATCATTTTTGATACAATTGGTGTTGCCGTAGCAACGGGAACAAAACAACCGTTTCATTCAATGGCAGCATCTAAAATCAGATCAGCTAAATACTCTTTGCTTCTGTTAAACAATGCAAGTAAAGTATCTAACTTTTTTAACGATGTTATAGGAGATATTGCTGGTATTATATCAGGCGCTGCAAGTGCAGTCATTGTAATTAAAATTTTAAGTTTAAATGGTGACTTTCTTAACCAATCAGTTATAAGTGTATTATTGAGTTCAGTAGTAGCATGTTTAACGGTTGGTGGTAAAGCAATTGGTAAAGAAATTGCCATGACTTATTCAAAAGAAATTGTAAATTTTACAGGTAAAGTTTTATTTGTGATCAACGAAAAAACTTTCTTTAAATTCATTAAAAATATATAGTGGAGTACATATGATAAATCTAAAAGATATAAAATCACCACAAGATCTTAACAATCTTAACAAACGTGATTTGAACGATTTAGCTGTTCAGATAAGATCTTTTTTACTAGAAAATGTATCATCAACAGGTGGACATTTATCCTCGAACTTAGGTGTCGTTGAATTGACACTGGCACTACACAAGATTTTTGATAGTCCAAATGATAAAATCATTTGGGATGTTGGACATCAAGGTTATGTCCATAAGATTTTGACAGGCAGACAAGAGGATTTTAAGAATTTAAGACAATTAGATGGCATGAGTGGCTTCTTAAAAGCATCGGAAAGTGAGCATGATGCATTTGAAGCTGGGCATAGTAGCACATCTATTTCAGCTGCTCTCGGTTATGCTAGAGCCTTCAAACTGAAAGGCATGAAACATAAAGCAGTTGCTGTAATTGGTGATGGTGCTTTAACAGGTGGTATGGCTTTTGAAGCGTTGAACTACGCGGGACATTCTAATGAGAATATTATTGTTATTTTAAATGACAATGATATGTCCATTTCCAAAAATGTTGGTGCTGTCGCAAGTTATTTAGCAAAAGCACGAACAACAACGACTTATGATCATTTTAAGATTAAGTTTACTAAAACACTTAAAACGATTCCATTACTGGGAAAACCCATTGAGAGTTTTTTAAGAACTTTTAAAAATAGTATCAAACATTTATTTGTTAAAGGCATGTTGTTTGAAGAATTTGGTTTTAAATACTTTGGTGTGATAGATGGACATAATATACCTAAAATGTTGGATGTATTAGAACATGTAAAAGATGTGGATGGTCCAATTTTGATTCACGTTTCAACGACTAAAGGTAAAGGATATCATTTCGCGGAAAAAGACCCCGGTAAGTATCACGCTGTTCCTAAGTTTAATATTACTGAAGGTATAGTCAATAAATCCTCTACACTGAAATATCAAGATGTCGCAGGAAAAGAATTGATTCGTTTGGCAAAAAAACATGAAAACGTCGTGGCTATCACGGCAGCAATGCCATCTGGAACTGGTTTAACTGAGTTTTCAAAGGTTTGCAACAAACAGTTTATTGATGTTGGTATAGCTGAGCAAAATGCAGTAACGATGGCTGCTGGTTTAGCAAAAGAAGGCATCAAACCTTATGTTTGTATTTATTCAACATTTTTACAAAGAGCATATGATCAGATTGTTCATGATGTTTGTTTACAAAACTTAGATGTTGTTTTCTGTATAGATAGAGCTGGTCTAGTAGGTGAAGATGGTGAAACACATCATGGTATATTTGATATATCTTATTTAAGTCATATTCCTAATATGACACTACTTGCACCAAAAGATGGACATGAGCTCTCAGAGATGGTAAAATATTCCTATACCTTTAAAGGTCCTCTTGCTATCAGATATCCAAGAGGTAATGCGATAGAGATGAATAAAGAACCCTTAAATGA
The DNA here is from genome assembly GCA_013619035.1 of Peptostreptococcaceae bacterium. The sequence goes on along the minus strand of JABXKX010000284.1, from coordinate 4,094 downwards.
TATGGCACCAGAAGTTTTGTTTAAAGGTTCTAAACATTGTATTGTAGCAGTAGGCAATATGGTTCAAGTTGGATTAGATGTTTGTGAAATACTAAAAAATGAAAACATTCATGTAACTTTAATTAATCCAAAACAATTGGTACCAATAAAGGAATCTTTAAAATCAGTATTATCTGATTATGAGGTTATATTTACAATAGAAGATCATACTATTGTCGGTGGATATGGTTCATATTTATCTGCTGAGATTAACAGAAACTTAAATAAGTTTGCATTACCTACTCAATTTATAGAACATGGCAATGTAAATTTATTACACGAGAGATTGGGCTTGGATGCTAAATCAATCGCTATGAATATAATGGAACAAGTTAGGAGCATGAATGGCTAAAAAGGAAAGACTAGATGTATTATTAGTTGAAAACAATTATTTCGAATCAAGAGAAAAAGCCAAAAGAGCCATTATGTCTGGTGTTATCTTTATCAATCAACAACGCGTTGACAAACCTGGTACGACTGTGCCAATAGATTCGGTGATTGAAATCAAAGGGAAAACGTTACAATATGTCAGTCGTGGTGGTTTAAAACTAGAAAAGGCAATTGAAAGTTTCCCGATTGACCTAAGTAGTAAAGTCTGTATGGATATCGGTGCTTCGACAGGTGGGTTTACAGATTGTATGCTTCAAAATGGTGCAAAAAAAGTATTTTCAGTTGACGTTGGTTATGGTCAACTAGATTGGAAACTAAGAAACCTAGAACAAGTTGTTAATATGGAAAGAACTAATATTAGATATGTAACATTAGAACAAATAGGTGAAACACTTGACTTTGTTAGTATTGATGTTTCGTTTATTTCGCTTAAACTTGTTTTACCAGTTGCATCTTCGTTAATGAAGGAAGGCGCACAAATTGTTTTTCTAATCAAGCCTCAATTTGAAGCTGGAAGAGAAAAAGTTAAGAAAAATGGAGTGGTTAGAGATCCCTCTGTACATGAGGAAGTTATTAGAAAAGTGCTTCATTATGCTTATGAAGCAGGATTTCAAATAGAGAACGTTTCTTTTTCACCTATAACTGGACCTAAAGGGAATATTGAATTCTTGGGTTATGGTTTTAAGAGAGATATTGAAACCGATTTAAACTTTTATGATGAAAATGCATTAAGGACACTCGTAGAGGATGCTCATAGCAGTTTAAAAAAATAGTATATTTAGGAGGAATAATGAAGTATTCTAGACACTCAAAAATTCTTGAAATTATTAATAAAAATGAAATAGAGACTCAAGAAGAACTTGCAAAAACATTATGTGATAGTGGTTTTAATGTCACTCAAGCAACTGTCTCAAGAGATATAAAAGAATTAAGATTAATCAAAGTATTAACACGAGAGGGGCGTTATAAATATGCTACTCTAAAACAACATGAAACATCAATGTCAGAAAGATTTAGAAAGCTTTTTAGAGATTCTGTTGTTTCTATTGACTTTGCACAAAATATCATTGTTATCAAAACTTTAGTAGGCGCTGCAAGTGCTGCTGCAGCTGCTTTGGATGCACTAGACTTAAAGGATGTTGTTGGTTCTTTGGCTGGTGATGATACTATTTTTGTATTAATCAGACAAGAAGAAAACATTGAACCAGCGATAAAGGAACTAGAGAGCTTATTACACTAAAGAGGTTTATATGTTATTAGAAATGCGTATTGAAAACTTTATTCTCATAGAATCATTGAATTTAACATTTTCAAAAGGATTAAACGTATTCACAGGAGAAACTGGTGCTGGTAAATCAATGATAATTGGTGCTATTAATGCTGGTCTAGGCGGAAAAGTCTCGGCGGATCTAATTAGATCAGGCGCTAATAAAGCTTTGATTCAATTGGTATTCTCTGTTGATGATGATGAAATTATCGAGATTCTTTCAGACGTTGGTATTGAGTTGGAAGGTGGCCTAGTCATTATTACAAGGGAAATTCATCCTTCTAATCGTTCAGTCGTTCGCTTAAACGACCGAGTAATCACGCTTGCAACATTAAAACAATTATCAGATGTACTGATCGATATACATGGACAACATGAACATCAAACACTATTATATCCCAAAAATCATTTGAAGTATCTTGATTTGATGGGATCAGTAGAACATTTGAAATTAATGTCTTTAGTAGAGTCTTCTTATTTGCATATAAAAAAATTAAACCATGAGATTCAAGAGTTGATTGATTCTGGAAATGCTGATGTGGATGTGAACTATTTGAAGTTTCAAATAGATGAAATTGATGCATTGCAATTAACAGCAGAAGATGAAACCTCTTTAGAAGAGAAATTTGAGTATTATAAAAATATAGAAACTATTTTTCAAAATACTCAAAATGTTCTTCAGACTCTTGGTGGTGAAGATGATACTACTGGTGTCAAAGAAATGATTCAATCTTCGATAAAATTTGTTTCTGATATTTCAAGTTTTGATCCTAAATTAGAAAGTTACTTACAACAGTTAAACGATGTATTATATCAAATTGATGATTTACAAAGCGAGTTCAGACATTATATTGATGGTTTAGATATTGATGAATCAGAAATGTATGAGGTTGAACAGCGTATGAATGCCATCAATGAATTAAAATTAAAGCATGGTAGAAAAGTAGCTGATATCATTGAGAAGCGCAATCTATTATCAGAACAATTGAATCAAGCTGTTCATAGAGATGAAATTTTAAAAGAAATGAACAAAAAAATTCAAGATGCTAAGAAAATTTATATAGTACAATCAAAGAAACTTCAAAAAAGTCGTTTACAGTTAAAATCTATTTTCGAGACAAGTGTATTAAAGGAGTTGTCACTTCTTAATATGAAAACTTGTCAATTTGAAGTTTCATTTAAAGACACAACGTTGGGTGATGGTGAGTATCGATTATCTCCTAATGGATTTGATGTAATTGAATTTGTTATATCAACAAATCCAGGTATGGGTTTAAAACCACTTGTTAAGATAGCATCAGGCGGTGAGATATCTAGGATTATGTTAGCAATAAAAATAGCACTGTCACATCATGATGTCATTAATACTCTTGTTTTTGATGAAGTAGATACAGGTATCAGTGGTGGTACAGCAATTATAGTCGGCGAAAAAATTTATAAAATTACCAACGATTATCAGGTTATATGTATTACACATTTACCTCAAATAGCCGTTATGGGAGATTATCACTTCCTTATATCAAAATCAGTTGATGATGGATTGGGGATTACTCATGTTCATCATTTAAATGATCAGCAGAAATTAGAGGAAATTGCAAGGATGCTAAGTGGTGATGACCAAAGTCATACTGCAAAACAAAATGCTAAAGAAATGTTAGGGAAAGCACATCATTATAAAAACATTTCTTAAGGAGACATAATATGAATAAGAGTATGAGTGTTGTTGTTGTAGATGACAACCAGAGTTTATCTTATCTAATTAGAGATGGACTGAACAAAGAAGAAGCATTTGAAGTGATCGGACTGGCTCATGATGGCGAAGTTGGCATTCAAATGATAACTGATTTGAAACCTGATATAGTAATATTAGATATGGTTATGCCTAAAGCTGATGGATTAACAGTTTTAGAAACTTTTAATGGAAAAGAAGGACCCAATTTTGTAGTTCTTTCTGCTATTGGACATGATGTTATTACAAAAAAATCTATGAGTTTAGGTGCAATGTATTATATTGTTAAACCTTTCGAAATCATATCTTTGATTAATAGGATGAAACAATTGTTTTTGGGTGATCCTATTAAAGAAATTGAAAAAGAAGAAGTGTTGTACAATATTCATTTAGAGGAATTAATATCAAAAGAGCTTAATGCTCTGGCTGTACCACTTCATGTGAAGGGATACCATTATATCAAAGGTGCTGTTCAATTGGTGGTTGAATCTAAAGACTCTGTTTTAAGAATAACTAAGGATATCTATCCTGTTATAGCCGAAAACTCAAATACAACTGCGACCAGTGTGGAAAGGGCAATTAGACATGCTATCGATATTACCTTAACAAGAGGTCCTATGGATTTAATATCAGAATACTTTAAAAATGAACTCTTTAATAATAAAATCA
>JABXKX010000406.1 GCA_013619035.1 Peptostreptococcaceae bacterium | reverse complement strand
GGTTTTATTAATCCGACATCTTTACCAAAATCATGAATTTTAGATTCTACTAATCCTTTTCCAACGAATTGCGAACAAAAATACTTGTTTTCTTTATTGATTGGTTTGTTGATCATAGGACCAAATAATCCAATGACATTGAATTTATAATCATCTTTATTAGCTACAAATTCATCGATAAAAACTTTTAAATCTGAGAACTGTTCAGGAGTTACGTTCAAAGAGTAGACTTGACATACAGTATTTTTAAATAATGCATATGTACCACTTTCTATTTCTTCTTTTACAAAACCACCTGAAAAGGGGTTTCTTGGGTTAATTCTGCCAAAGCTGTACAAAGAATTAAATTCTAAGTCAAGTGCAACTGATACATGAGAGTACTCTCTTAATGTAACCACTTTCACAATTCGACTTAGTATAGTTCCAGTAAAGGATAGCATGATATAAATCGTATCACCTTTATTTTCCATATTCTCACCTTCATTTTATAATAGCATCCTTGATATTTTACCATAACGGTCTACAAAATACTATTTATATTTCATTGTAAAAAATTGTACGATGGATAGATGTGAAACCTTCTTTGAATCATACTTACGTAATTTAAAAACGAGTTGAATAGCATAACCAATTGAAAATGCTGAGATGACCGTACCAATACCTACAGTGCCTCCAAGTAAATACCCTACGAATAAGGCTGAAAGCTCAATAATGGTACGAATAATCGAAACGTTATATTTAGTTATTTTAACCAGTCCTACCATTAAACCATCTCTAGGGCCAGCACCTAATCCCACACTGATATAAGTGTATATTCCAAATGCTAAAATCCAAATCCCTAAAATAAGATATATGACTTTAACCATGAGTGTTTCTGGATACGGTATGATGTTGGTATCGTCTATAACATTGATAAAGAATCCACAGAAGTACATATTTAAAAGTGTCCCTATACCGGGATAGATTTTTAATAACATTGAGATACAAATAATAGTTAGTCCAGTTAACTGTGTGACTGTACCAAATCGAAGCCCTGTTATTTTGGAAACACCATCGTGAAAAGTTCCCCAAGGGTTAAGTCCTAGATTTGAATATCTCATAAAAATCACACCGAGTGCAATTAAAAAGAAACCTAAGAATAATTGTAATAATTTTGTGGGTAGTTTTTTAATTGTCATCTGTCCTCTATTCTGGATCTAGTTCTACTTCTAGTACACCATGGAGTTCTGTTATTTTTTCAAGTACATCATTTTTATCATAACTGTTTGAAGTCTTTATTTTAAAAATGATGACGATCAAGTCTTCTTCAGAAAGATCGTGCTCAGTTTTAATTCCGATTATATTAACTTTCATTTGTTGAAAAGTATGACTGATCAAACTGAGTTGTCCCACTTCATTATTGGTTGTGATTCTAATCTTTGAGTATTTTTTTGTGGATAGTTTTCTTCCGAGTTTTGGAAAGAATTCAAGTGTTAAGAAAACAAAAATAGTAGCACCAAAAGCGATGCCGTAAAGACCACTTCCTAAAGCCAGACCAATACATGCAGTAGTCCAAAGACTTGCAGCAGTAGTCAAACCTTTGACTGTAGAACCTTCTTTAATGATAGTACCAGCGCCAAGAAAACCAATACCACTGATAACTGATGCGCCAAATCTTCCGGGTTGTACTTCGGCAGTTTCAGCCATAATTCTAACCAATTCTATATTGGTAATCATAACGATTGTTGCACCAACACTTACTAGGATATGCGTTCTAAACCCTGCAGGTCTATTGACACTTTCTCTTTCTAAACCGATAATGCCACCTAAAACGCAAGCTAAAAATATTTTTAAAATTGTTTCTAGAGTATTTAATGTCATAATATTGTTGTATGAGTATTCATACACTCCTTTCTATTGATAGTACTATTATACCCAAAAATCTTAATAATTGAACTAAGCCGTAAAAAAAAAGCAGTAATTTCTACTGCTCAGATTCCCATGCATCTAATTTTTCTTGGATTAAATCATATGTTTGTGATGAAATTTCAGGTAATTCGCCACCCATAAATTCTTTTGCTTGTTCAAAACCTTCTTCAATGGCGTCTCTTAATAGTGATAATTTTTCTTTATCACCACCTGAAATACTCTTTGCAAAATCTACGATTCTATCACTTACTGCTTCAGGACTCAGTGGACCACCGTCTTCAATCATTAGTTTTGCTTCGTCTCTAGCCTGTTGATCTACTTTAATATCTTCTGGTTTCAAATCTTTTAGAAGATTGATTTCAATGCCTTGTCTCTTAAGTAAATCTTCTACGATTTGTCTCAAATGTTCTTTAGCTTGATTGGTTTCTTCTATTAATAATGAGATATCTACTTGATCAGTTTGTTCGATATGTTTGTTTTTATTATATACAGCAACAGGATTTTCGACTTTCACTTTTTCGTATTTTGTCTGTTCTTTTACTTGGATTTTAGATGAGCCATCTTTTTTAACTTGTACCTTTACTTGACTTTTATAAGCTTCAATTTTAGTTGTGTCAACAATTCTCATAATAAAACCTCCTTGTGTAGTGTGTATACCCTATAAGAATGGATATATACAATCTATACTATTACTATCGTCAAAAATTAGAAAAAGTTTAATTTGACGTTTTAGCGACGAAGTAAAGGTAGACTTGAGATAGTTAAATAATGAAAGGGGAAAAGGATGATTAATAATTTAAATATTGGTGAAGCAATGACAATTAAATTGGATAAGACTTTACCAGAATATCCGGAATTTGTAGAAGGAATTCGTAGAGCACCTATGAGAGAGTTTACTTTAACTCAAGAACAGACAGAATTGGCTCTTAAAAATGCACTTAGATATGTAGATGAGGAGTTCCATGAAGTATTAGCACCAGAATTTTTAGATGAACTTTATACTCACGGTAGAATCTATGGTTATAGATTTAGACCAGTAGGTAATATCAAAGGTAAATCAATTGATGAATACAAAGGTGTTTGTATAGCTGCGAGAGCTATTCAAGTTATGATTGATAATAACTTAGACTTTGATATTGCATTATATCCTTATGAATTAGTAACATATGGAGAGACAGGACAGGTATGTCAAAACTGGATGCAATATAGATTGATTGTTAAGTATCTAGAAGTTATGACTGAAAACCAAACACTTTCAATTATGTCGGGTCATCCTCTTGGATTGTTTGTTTCACATCCTGAAGCGCCTAGAGCGATTATGACAAATGCCTTAATGATTGGTATGTATGATAATCCTGAAGCTTGGCATAAAGCTGCTGCACTTGGTGTTGCAAATTATGGTCAGATGACAGCTGGTGGTTTTATGTATATAGGACCTCAAGGTATTGTACACGGTACGTTTAATACGGTTATGAATGCTGGTAGACTCAAATACAATGTGCCTGAAGATGGCGACTTAGGTGGTTTATTATATGTAACATCTGGTTTAGGTGGTATGTCAGGTGCTCAAGGTAAAGCGGTTAAGATTGCTAATGGTGTTGGTATCATAGCAGAAGTGGATCACTCTAGAGTGATGACACGATACGAACAAGGTTGGGTTGATGAGTATTCAGATGATCCTGCTAAAGTATTTGCATCAGCACAAGAATATATGGATAAAAAAGAAGGTCGTGCCATTGGATTCCATGGTAATGTAGTAGATCTTTTAGAATATGCAGTAGAGCATAATGTTACAATTCACTTATTATCAGATCAAACATCATGTCATGCACCATATTCAGGTGGATACTGTCCACAAGGATTAACGTTTGATGAAAGAACTGAACTTTTAGGTACAGATAAAAATGCATTTAGAAAATTAGTAGATGCATCTTTGGTTAAACATTATGATATTATTAAGAAATTAGTAGCTAATGGATCATACTTCTTTGATTATGGTAACAGTTTCATGAAGGCTATTTATGATGCTGGTGTTGAGGAAATCTGTAAAAATGGTGTGGATGAGACAGATGGTTTCATTTGGCCTTCATATGTAGAAGATATTATGGGTCCTATGTTATTCGATTATGGTTATGGACCGTTCAGATGGGTTTGTTTAACGGGAGACCCTGAAGATTTAAGAAAAACTGACCATGCAGCTATGAGTGTTATTGATCCTAACAGAAGAGGTCAAGATAGAGACAACTATGTATGGGTAAGAGATGCAGAAAAAAATGAATTAGTTGTTGGTACACAAGCGAGAATCTTATATCAAGATGCACTTGGTAGAAGAGATATTGCGCTTAAGTTTAATGACATGGTTAGAAAAGGTGAAATTGGACCGATTATGTTGGGTAGAGATCACCATGATACAGGTGGAACTGATTCACCATTTAGAGAAACATCAAATATCAAAGATGGTTCTAATGTTATGGCTGAAATGGCAACACAATGTTTCGCTGGTAATACTGCTAGAGGTATGACTATGGTAGCACTTCACAATGGTGGTGGTGTTGGTATTGGTAAATCAATCAATGGTGGATTTGGTATGGTATTAGATGGTTCTTCTAGAGTGGATGATATTTTAATGCGTTCAATTCCATGGGATACTATGGTTGGTGTTGCAAGAAGAGCATGGGCTAGAAATGAAAATGCTATAACGACTTCTGCAGAATACAATAAAATTCGTACAGAAGATCATATCACAATTCCATTTGTAGCGGATGCAGATTTGGTTAAGAACTTAGTTTCAAAGACGTATAAAAAATAATAAATGTATATCCTGAACGTAAGTTCAGGATATTCTCATATAAACTTTTAATTAATGGAGGATCATTATGTCTCAGAAAAGAAAGATTGTTCAATGTGTACCTAACTTTAGTGAAGGTAGAGATTTAGACGTTGTAGAAAAAATTGTAGCACCTTTAAGAGGAAAAGAGGGTGTAAACCTTTTAAGCTATGAGCCTGATAAAGACTACAACAGAATGGTTGTAACAGTAATTGGAGAGCCTCAGGCCGTTAAAAATGCAGTTTTAGAAGCTATTGGTGTTGCTAGAGATTTAATTGATATGACTAAGCATGAAGGTCAACATTCAAGAATGGGCGCAACTGATGTTGTACCGTTTATTCCGATTAGAAATGTTACTATGGATGAAGCGGTTGAATTAGCAACTGAAATGGGAAAAGCAATCAACGAAGCTTATGATATTCCAGTATTCTTATATGAAGATGCTGCGACTAAAGCAGATAGAAAAAACCTTGCAAAAGTAAGAAAAGGTCAGTTCGAAGGCATGCCTGAGAAGTTAAAAGATCCTAAATGGGCACCTGATTTTGGTAAAGCAGAGATTCACCCGACTGCTGGTGTTACAGCTGTTGCTGCTAGAAAACCATTGGTAGCTTACAACATTGATTTAGACACAACAGATGTAGATATTGCAAATAAAATTGCTAAAACAATTCGTCACTCAGGTGGTGGTTATAGATTTATTAAAGCTGGTGGAGTTGAGATTCCAGAAAGAGGTATATGTCAAGTAACAATGAACCTTACAGATTACACAAAAACTTCTATGTACAGAGCTTTTGAAGCAGTTAAAATGGAAGCAAGAAGATACGGCGTAAACGTTACTGGTAGTGAAATTGTTGGTTTGGTACCAATGGAAGCACTTATTGATGCTGCGGCATACTACCTAGGATTATATGGTTTTGATATGGATAAAGTATTAGAAACCAGCTTAATGGAGTAACTCATGAATAAAATATTAATTGTTAATGCTAATGAACTAGTAACATGCTCAGGTCATGAAGCGAAGTTTGGTCCTGAAGCAATGAATGATTTAGGTATCATCTCTAATGGTGCTATAGCTATGGAAGATGGTATTATTACACATGTCGGTACTACTGAAGATGTATTATCACAGATTAATCAAGATGATTATGCAGTAATCGATGCGACAGAAAAAGCTGTTTTACCTGGTTTTGTTGATTCTCATACACATTTCATATTCGGAGGTTATAGAGCTGATGAGTATGATTGGAGACTTAGAGGTCTTTCTTATGTTGAAATCATGAATAAAGGTGGTGGTATCATCAACTCTGTTAAAGGAACTGATGAAGCATCTCTTGATGAACTGGTTGAATTAGGTCTTAAAAGATTAGACAGCATGCTTTCTTTTGGTGTAACAACTGTAGAAGGTAAGTCTGGATATGGTCTTTATAAAGAGACAGAATTAAAGCAGCTAGAAGCTTTGAAGCAATGTGATGACTCACATCCGCTAGATGTTGTAAAGACGTTCTTAGGGGCGCATTCAGTCCCTAAAGAGTATAAGGGGCGTGGACATGAGTTTATTGATTATTTAATTGATGAAGTACTACCAATTGTTGCAGAAAATAACTTGGCAGAATACTGCGATATCTTCTGTGAAGATAAGGTGTTTTCAGTAGAAGAATCAAGAAAATTATTATTAACCGCTCAGAAGATGGGTTTAAAATCAAAAATACATGCAGATGAAATTGTTCAATTAGGTGGTGCGGAGCTGGCTGCTGAAATAAAAGCAACTTCTGCAGATCATTTATTACAAGCATCAGATGAAGGTATTAAAGCAATGGCTGAAGCTGGTGTGATAGCAACATGTTTACCATGTACAGCATTTTCTTTAAAAGAGCATTATGCTCGTGCTAGATTTATGGTGGATTCAGGGTGTGCTGTAGCAGTTGCAACAGACTTTAACCCTGGAAGCTGTCATACGGAGTCGATTCCACTAGCAATAGCGTTATCAACTCTATATATGGGTCTAACAACAGAAGAAACAATTTCAGCACTTACAATCAATGGTGCAGCTGCTGTTGGTAGAGCGGATACAGTCGGCTCTTTAGATGTTGGTAAAAAAGCAGATATTGTAATTCATGAATTCCCATCATATAAGTTCTTACCATATCATATTGGGGTGAGTACTGTAGAAGTGGTTATAAAAAATGGAGAAGTAGCATTTGTTAAATAGGAGGACATATGTTAGTAAATAAGAATATAGTAGATTTTGTTGCAACAACTGCTTCAAATGAACCTGTACCAGGTGGTGGTAGTATTGCAGCACTTTCAGGCGCATTAGCAGCAGCGCTTGCTGAGATGGTAGCTAACCTTACAATTGGCAAGAAAAAATACGTAGAAGTAGAATCTGAAATGAAGGGTATTGTTGAAGCACTAGAAGTGAAGAGACAAGAACTTGTAGAATTAATTGATAAAGATGCTTCTTCATTTGATGAAGTTATGAAAGCTTTTAAACTTCCAAAAGTAACAGATGAAGAAAAAGCTACTAGAACGAACGCTATTCAAGAAGGTACAAAGTATGCTGCATCTGTACCACTTCAAACAGCAAAAATTGCTTACTCAATCATGGAGTATTCAAAGGTAGTAGTTGAAAAAGGTAATACAAATGCAGTAACTGATGGTGCTGTATCTGCAATGATGGCAAGAACAGCTGTATTATCAGCACTTATGAATGTTAAGATTAACTTAGGGTCAATCAAAGATGAGAAGTTTGTTGCTGATATGACTGAAGAAGTGAAGGCATTAGAAGCCGCTGCAATTAAGTTTGAAACTGAAATATTAGCTGCTGTAAAACTATAATCAATACGATAAAGAGTCCGTATAAAAACGGATTCTTTTTTTGTAAACAAATTTAAGCTTATGTAGTAAAAATATATAGGATGGCATAACTGAAATTATTCAATAATGTTTTGAAGTAAAACATTATATCTTGACTATAAAGATTTCTCTTTCTATGAGATAATTAATCTAGATGAAAGAAACAATGATTGAAGTGATAAAAGGAGTGGCTATGAATCGAATCAATGAAAAAACATACAAGAGTATCAGAAAGACTGGTGTCTTTAATTTAGTATTTGGTATCCTACTTATAATTGGTTG
>JABXKX010000537.1 GCA_013619035.1 Peptostreptococcaceae bacterium | reverse complement strand
GCTTTTGTATAAACATTATATCTTGGTGGTACAGAGACTAATTGTGGGCATAGTTTAAAAGCATCCACTAATGTTTGAGCCGTTTTTATGCCAAATTTTTTAGCCGGTATGGATTTTGCGAGAACAATCCCAGAACGTTTTTTAGGATCCCCTCCAACAATAGAAGGAATATTTCTTAAATCTATTGTTTCACCATGTTGTAATCTATCAACCGCATCCCATGATAGAAACGCGGAATTCACATCTATATGAAATATAATTCTAGACATCATATCACTCCGTTTTTGGAACCTTAAAGTCTACTATCCTACTTTTAGTATACCAAACATACGTTCTTATTCCTATAGAACAATACAACAAAAGTATTCTAATCTCGGTAGCTTACAAACAACCAGCTGTTGCAAGTGAAACCTTATCCAGTCAAGCAACAATGTTACACTCTAAAGTAGCAACCTATAAACATAAAAAAAAGTCATCAGCAATTTAGATGCCGATAACTTTATTATTATAATATGAAAAATAACAAACTTGAATGAAGTGCTATGGATAAAATAATATTACCAAATCGTTGATAAATCAATTGTAAAATCAACTGAGTCATCATACCCAAGCCAATATAGCTCATTAATTCGAACACTGTAATCGCTTGATTAACCAGAGGTATTAAACTATATACCAATCCTAGAATTACACCGGCTAAGAGAATTGCCCCCACACGACCATAAGATGCTTTTAATCGTTCGGCTGCGTAACCTCTAAAAATAATTTCTTCACTGATAACCACTAAAAGTATTTTTAATCCAATATTTTGTGTATAAAATACCAATGACAATATCATCAGTCCTAATAACCAAATTGAGCTATCTTTACCGATACCAATAGTTTTTAGAGATGACTCTTTGTACAAAATCATAACAACAATGACCAAACAAGGAATCACATACATCAAAACATTTATCATCATATTCTCTCGTGATAATAATTGGTTTGAAATGGTTTTTGTCCAATACACCATAACATATGAAAATAATAAATATATAATTAAAAAACTAGTTGCTATCATGCCTTCTCTATCAGTATATGATATATTACTTTTTTTCATCATAAAAAAATGCCTCCACATTGCTGCTTCAGCATAACATTATTTGGTAGATTATTCACGACAAACAATCAATTGTGAATGAAGTTTAATACCTTTCAACATTTCTTAAATTTTTTGAAAGAAAGTCTCACAAGTTTTGTGATGGTTCACAATTTGACACTACTTTTTAAGAAAGAACACCATATGTTTACTGTCTTTATTAATCGGTTCAATATTATGAATATTGCCCGATTCCAACATAATTTGCATCTTTTCATCTTTAAAAAACTGTTGTAATTCTTCAGGCAACCAAATCTTATAATCTTTTATAATTTGTATACGACGCTTTATTCTATCATTTTTAAATTCTGTTACAACGATTTTATCTTGTCGCGTTAAAGTCTGAAAATTGTATCTAGGTGTGACTCTATTTTCAACATTCATTTGACTCCTTGGATTTTCAAAAAATGTTTTTACTTCAACAGCATCTTTTTCTTTCATCTCTTCCATATTGGGGTAATCACATTCTATGACAAAGACACCCACATCCGACAGATGTTTTTTTACAGAAGATAACATCAATTTCATATCCTCAGTTGTTTTTACCGAATTAACAAGATTATTCGCTGCAATAATCAAGTCAAATTTTTCTTCTAGATCAAAGGAACACATATCCCCAAGAACTATGGTGGTATTATTAGCAATACTTTCATTCAGCTTCTCTTCATGCAAATGAATCATATCTCGATGGATCTCAAGGCAAGTCACTTCATACCCTTCTTTAGCCAATTCAATACTTATATTTCCACTGCCTGAACCCAATTCTAATATCTTGCCTTCATAACGCTTAGCAATCTCTATATAGGCATCTACATCAGTTTGATTCCTTTGTCTTAGATCATTAACTTCTGACAACAATCCTACATATCTTTTCATGCTATCCACCTCTTTCTTATCTATAGTCTAAAGCTAAATCAATTGATATGCAAATGTTGTTTTATGACCCAACAATAATCGCATCCATTTCATCTGATACTCTTTTCTTTTCTACTTTTTTAGCAGCCATAAAAGTCGTTAAATTTTGTTGAACAGACAAAACGTTATTATTCAGATTTTGTACACGATTAAGCGCTTCATCAATTTTATTTTGAACCATAATATCCATAAATAATCCATCAAAAAAATAATCTCCAATTGACATATAGTTTTCTATATCAATATGACTGATCATTTCCATATTCACATCTCTAAGTTCTTTAGAAAATCTTTTTAAACTGACATTGAGGTCATTGATAATTGCCTGAGCTTGAGACATATGGTTTCTCTTGGCCATGGTTACCAATAAACCGCCACCAACCATGTCGAGTACACCTAAATTCTTAGCATCCTTAAGTTCAGAGATTGCATTCTTAGTACTTTTCAGTACCACTCTACTTGCTCGAATGGCTTCATCAATTTCTTTAATGTCACTATCGATGTCCGCATTTCTCAACTCAAGTTGTTGTACAGCTTCCCATATTTTAGGGCTCTTTAAAACTATGAAGTTCTTCTTATCTTCATAAGCCTCTTGATAAGCTGCTTCTACTTCTGATTGTTTATTTAATGCGGATTTCAAATGTTCTATATCAGCCTTTAACTCTTCTAATTCATATGTAATTGCATCATATATACGTTTGGCTTCAATGGCTTCATACTCTTCTTTTTCTAATTTTTCTGTACGATTATTCAGTATGGTTGCAACAAATGATTGAAGAGATACACCAGCAATGCGCTCCACATCTTTATTTTCTTTTTCAAGTTGCTTCCAAGCACTTTGTCTTTTTTCTTCTAACTGTGGGTATTGTTTGTTTAGTTCCTCTAATCTCTTCTTGTTGTACTTCAGTTTAACAAGTGCTTCTCGTGAAGTATTAAGAGCTTGATCAATTACTTCTAGAGTCATGATATACCTCCATCTTTTCTACCATACGAATCACAGAACGTTCAGTTGTATATTTTTCAATTTCATCAAATGCTACCCATGAAAGATCATGTGATTCATCACTAACAATCAATGGAATCTTATCATCTGCCTCAAAGATATATCTGATATCATAATGATAATGTGCTTTAACACCTTTTCTTTCAGGTATTTTATGAACATCTACATCAAAAATACTATCATTAATCTTTTTGAGTTCTTCTAATCCTGATTCTTCAATACCTTCTCTATATGCAGATTCGAACACACTTTCATCAAGTTCAGTATGTCCACCAAGTTGCACCCAAATATTTAATTTTAAATGATGTGTTAATAAAGTTTTATCCTTATTTTTATTTACAATCCAAGCACTACCCGTAATATGTCCATCAGGATTTATCTTTCCTAAATATGCATCCGCACCCTCTAAATATTCTATTGTTTTTTCTACCATATCTTTTTCTTCTTTATCATATGCTTGATAGGTTTTTAATGCATTTATTAATATTTTTTTCATTTCACACTCTCTTTAATTGAACTACAATGGTCCATAACAGACCAATCACCAATGCCAATATCGGATACCATTTTCGGTACTTTGAACGTTTTTTATAAAACGTCTTAAGCAATAAGTATCCTACTAAAACCGTTAATAATCCTAACAAATCCGGTAACCACATGCTCCAATTTGTATCGGTTAAATCATAAACCGCCATATTAAAAAATGATGTGCTTGATGGAAATAATAAAAGAATCACAACCACGAGTATAACTGCACTGTAAATTATTTGACCTTTTTCAAATCTCATATGTCACCTCTATCATTATTATACGATAAACCACCCTGTAACTAACATATATTTTTGAAATTATATGTTTTCTTAAGATAAAGAGACAACTCAATGAGTTGTCTCCCGAATAATTTTATAATAATAGCATTTTACTTGTGTTCTCTCTCTTGACCCATAAAACTGATGGCCAACATACCCGGTCCTACATGAGATGCAATCGTTGCTGAAAGTTCTGAAACAACAATCTGCTCTTCATCCATATGTTCTAATAACATATCCTTTAAAATCATCGCATCTTCAATTACATTGCCATGCCCTATAATTACTTTATCGAATTCAGTATTGTTATAGTGTTCTTTAAACTTGTCACGTAAAAATTTCATAGATTTTTTACGCCCTTTTACCTTTGTATAAGATTTTAATGCACCGTCTTGATTGACTATTAGTATAGGTTTAACACTTAAAAGTGTCCCTATTGCAGCTTCTGTCGGTGTTATTCTACCGCCGCTTTTCAAATAATTTAAATCGTCTACAGCAAACCAATGATTGGTTGTCATTTTATATGTCTCAATCCAATTGACAATCTCGTCTGCACTTTTATTCTTCTTACACATGTCTACTGCTTTCATGGTTAATAATCCTTGACCAATAGAAGCTGATTTTGTATCAATTACTCGAATATCTGCCTTAGGATATTTTTCCTTGACCAGTTCAATACTCGAATAAGCACTATCAAATGTACCACTCATCTCCGAAGAAAATCCAACATATACAACTGTTTGATTCAGAGCAACATGTTTTTCAAAAATCTCTGAAAATCTATAACTATTAATTTGTGCTGTTGATGGCATAATGCCCTGCCTTAGCTTTGAATACAAAGCATCATGTGTAAATGTTTTGCCCAAATCATCATAATACTCAAATCCGTCTACATTGACTGGCATGCCGATTACTTCTAAACAGGTCTGATGTTCTTCAATAAACGTTAATGGTAAATCACAACATGAATCTACTACAATAAATGTACTCACCTCTTCACCTCCTTTGTTTTATTATATAGAAATATATAATTGATACGTGGCTATATAAAATATTTTATATTAACTTAAGATATCTAAAAGATTTCTTTCATCTCTCTTGAAGCCTGTTCCACTCTATCTTTCAGTTGGAAATGAACTTTACTAAATTCATTTAGATGAATCATCCTAAATATGGTAACTTTAGCGATTATCTATTGCTCCAAGCTGTTTTAACCAGTTGATTGTAAACTTTAGTACATCCTCTTTTTGCATAGAAGTCGTCTCTAAAAAAGTCACATGATCAAGCGATTTAAACCATTCTCTTTTAAGAATATGAATACCATGTAGGTAATTGTCAAAAGACTTTCTAGATCGACTAGAATCTATGTCTTTCCTACTCTTTAAAACATTCGGATTCGCATCTAAATACAGTATATGATCTACATAACAGCCTTTTAATTGGTCCGCTAGTCGCTTTATATGATGCATTTGCCACTGTGGGTGATAAACTTTTGGAAATGTAAGTGTTTGAAAGACTACTTCTTCTGCGCTATAATCCATCAGTACCACTGGTTCATCTAAAGATTTGAACCGTTTCATTTCATGTTTTATGAATAAATCTTGATTAATCAAGTAATCACAATATTCATTCTTATTCAAACCTAATAATTTTACTTTTTTAACCACTGGTGTAATGTCTTCATAACTATAAGCAATCTCAGGATATTTTTTTTCTAAACTTTGCAGCAGTGTTGTTTTACCAACAGCCATACCACCATGTATTGCAATCTTCATAAGTCCCCTTTTAAATAAACTATGCCTTTTAGAATTTACATCTTCATTATATACTACAATTGGACATAAGATATTAATTAACTCTTAAAAATTAGTAGAAAGGACTCTTATGATAAGACCAATTGAGATGAAAGATTTAGAATTTTTAGTAATGGTTGATATGGAAGATGAAGGCATTACCACTGATGAGGTAAAAGATTACGACGAGTATGTCAAAAAGATAACTCATTTTATAGAACATCCTGATTTTGGTGGATTTGTTTATGAACTCAATCATCAGCAAATTGGATGTATTCTATTCAACGTTGAAAATAAATTTAAAACTTATGACTGGCCAACGATTTACGATGAAATTAATGATAGCTACTTTGATGATTCGGGTCAAATGCTTGTTGTTTTTCAGTTATGGATTTCAAAAGAACACAGACGACATGGCATCGCAACTCTTTTAAAACAAACCTTTGAAACAGAGGCATTAAATCGACAAATCTATACCCTCTATACCCACACTGAAATTCAAAATCAACATGTCATCGAACTCAATCAAAAACTGTCATATGAGGTGGTCAGAATAGGACCTATATGGGATGAAATTTTACGTGTTAGCTTAGTTAAAGATCTTAGAAAGCAAAGTCCTATGTATTTACTTCAACATGTAAATACTCATAATTGCCTTATTTCAGCTGATGATCTAAAAATTAGACTTGAAACAGAGACGTTACAACTTTTAGACATTAGACAACATGAAGATTTTGTAGAAAGTAAAATAGAAGGTGCTATCTCATGTTACTGGCATGATGTTTACAAACTTGTAGAGAATCATACCCTGAATAAGAATTCTGACATTATTGTCATTTGTTATACTGGACAATCCTCTATGCACGTAGCAACACTTTTAAAAACTATGGGATTCACTGCCTTTTCTTTATTAGACGGTATGGCAAAATGGCCATTTGATTCTAAAGAATAACATATAAAAACCAGCTTAGAAGCTGGTTTTTTTGATGCAGACTTTATTAGAAATTCTTTCATAAAGCATATCCGATCGATACATAAACCAATAATTAATAAAGAGTATCATAAAAACTACAATTTCACTAACAACACCCCATACTTTCCATTCTATAATATACACAGGTGCTGTTAATAATAATATTACTGTAAATACCCATAGGAGTTTTTTAACAAATGGTTTGGGTTTAATCTCACCAATCATATATATACCATCTTCTTTTTCAATGATTTCACCATTAAAAACTTGCATTGCTGCAGCACTGGATCTAGAGCTTAATTCAAAATGACCTCCATCATCTACTATGCCTGAAATATCTTTATTAAAGAACCAGGCTAAGTATGTTTTACCATGATAATCTAAACAAGAGCTCATACACTCGTTCTTATCTGTATATTGGGTTTTTATTTCTACATGTTTATTCATAATCACCTCGAAAACATAAGGACTAATTGTCATCCCCTATGTTCTGTATAAACCATTTTCTTTTAAATACTCATACACCACTTTATTCTGTTCTAAATATTCTTCCTTTTGAATTTCTTTATTGCCCGGTAAGGTTTCATCATAACTATAATGTTCTAAGATGACATCTAGTTCTTCAATCACACCATTTTGGTAAATTCGAAAATGAGAATCACTATACATCGAGCTGATTGCATAAAACTCTAAATACTTACCATCTGCGTTCTCGTTTTCAATAAATCTAATTTCCCATTCCTCTTTTTTTATGACATGAGTATTCATGCCATCAATCACAGCATCTTCTAATAATAGTTGCCATTTTAAAAAATGATTGGCAAAGCTTCTTTTTATATCTTCTGTAATATAGTTTAATTTCATATTCATCACCTCTATTATTTATATACCTGTTTTATTGAGTTTAAAGCAAGAAATTCTTTATGTTATAATTGGCTGAGGTGAAAAAATGAAAATTGATAGACTTCTCGGTATTTTAATGTTACTGATCAATAAAGAAAAACAAACTGCCAAACAACTGGCTGAACACTTTGATGTCTCTGTAAGAACCATACAGAGAGATATTGACACACTTACACTTGCCGGTATTCCTTTGTATGCAGATGTTGGTGTTAATGGTGGTTATCAACTCATGGATCATTATAAACTTGATAAGAACTTTTTAAATGATAATGAAGCCACTATATTAATAGGATTTCTAAAAAGTTTAGAAAAGGCTGCTCCATATTCAGAAGTTAAATC
>JABXKX010000638.1 GCA_013619035.1 Peptostreptococcaceae bacterium | reverse complement strand
ATCTTATACACTTCATATGTTTCCGCAATATACGAAGCATTCTCTTCTATGATAAAATTCGCTTGGCAATCTTTTTCTAATTTTTGATTACGCTCAATAAAATACTGTGCTCTATAATTGTCAGTTGAGATGATGGCATCCTCTGTATACGCCATATAAATATGATGATCTCTTTGACAAAGTTCAATAATAGCTTTGACATCTTCTTTTGCAATGACCTTTTTAAAAACTACTTCTTTTGTAAATGGATTTCGAATCATCGCTCCATTACAAGAAATTACTGGTTCTAGAATATCTATTTTTTTGACATACTCTTTAACAAGCATGTCTGGTCTGCCTGTTGCAATGACAATTTTACATCCTTTTGATTCTAACTTTTTTATAGCACAAAGATTTTCTTCAGATATCTCATGATGTTTGTCTAATAAAGTGCCATCTAAATCAAATACCGCTAATTTATACATTGTCTCTCCTTAAGAATTATAATGAGAGTGTTAACTCTTTCATCAGTTCTATCATTAAAAAAGGGATGCGATCTTTTCAGATCGCAAATTACCCTTATGCTGCTTCGTCATACATCATTGTAGTGAAGTAGTTTGCCTTGTGTCTTCTGTACTGTACTTGTGGAATGATTAATAATAATCCGATTAATGCAATTGGTACGATGATACCAAACATACTTGATAAGATAGTTGTTCCAGCCCATAATGTAGCCCAGTCAAACATACCCATCCAACCGATTACTAAGTCGTTACCTTTAAGGAAGTTAAGCACAAGTGCTGAACCCAGTACTTGAATAATACCCGATACAAATGGAATAACCGCTGCTGCAACTCTACCACCTGATCTGTTGGCATATACTGCCAATGTACCATTATCAAAGAATAAACAAATGAATCCTGCAATGATTAAGATTGGTGACTTCATAAGAATTAATGCACCAATTGCTAATAATTGACCAAAGAATCCAAAGATGAATCCGTAAGTCGGAGCGTTTGGTGAGAAACCAAATGTAACTGCACAGTCAACTGCTGGAACAGATCCTTTTAATAATTTAGATGAAATACCATTAAACGATTCTGTTAATTCAGCAACAAACATTCTTACACCTGTTAAGATAATTGTAATGTAAACTGCAAAGTATGCTGTTGTTTCAAATATGTATGTTCCAAAGAAGTATTTGTTTGGATCATATTCAAATGAACCTTTACCTAAAATAAGCATGATTGATCCAACAAAGAATGTCATTAATACAACATTAGATACGATGTTATCATTAAATACTGATAACCATCCTGGTAACTCAACGTTATCAACACTCTTATCTCTGTTACCAATTTTGCCACCTAATTTATAGGCTAACCAAGCACCAAACATTTGTTGATGTCCTAGAGTAAATCCTGCACCACCTGTAACATCTTGAGTTGCTTCAATAACAAGGTTTGACATAACTGACCAATATGTACCGATTAATAAACCTGTCACGATAACAAGTGGCGTTGTCACTGGCACACCTGCACTACCAAGTACTGTATAAAGTGCCCATAATAATACCGCTGACTGTTGATACATGATATGTCCCGTTACAAATAACGGTCTAACTTTAGTGTATTTTCTAAATGCTACTAATAAAATGTTAAATGCAAATGCAATCAGCATAACGTATCCAACATATTGTAATGAATTGACGGAATTTAGAACTTCTGTAGCAGATGTTTGTCCAAAGTATGGATCAATTACAAATGCTTCAATATCAAACTTCTCCGTTAAAGAAGTAATAATTGGTCTAAATGTCTTAACAAGACCACCAGTACCAACTTGTAATATTTTAAATCCTACAAAAGCTTTAATAAAACCTGCTAAAGCTTCATACCCTTTTTTACCTAATAATATATATCCTATAAAAACAATGGTTCCTAATAATAACGCCGGTTGACCTAAAAACTTGGCCACAAACTCGTTAAAAAAACTTAATATTTGATCCAATTTAACCCTCCAAATCCTATTAACGACTACTTACCTTTTACTGATGTTTACATCAAATAAAATCTTTTTTTCATGAAAAGTACTGAGCTCTAAACTGAGTATAGCAAACGTTTGCACATATGTCTATCGAGCGAGTTGTTTTTGGACATATGTTCACTTTTGATTATAATATCTCTACAACTATTGGAAATGCTATATTAAAGAATTCGAATTTTTAACTTCGTTTTTACAAACTGCTATTTATGAGTAATGTCAGACTGCACAATTGTACAATGTTTCATTCGCTGTTGAATCATCATTCACTAAAAGATGTAACACTACAATTGTTTAGGTCCGATAATTAATCCATGTTTCAAAAAACTCACCTTATAGATATTACAAAATAATATTAGAGTTATGTCACAACAGTTCATATTTTAAACAAAAAAAACAATGGCTTTTATCACCATTGTCTTTCATTATTTTTAATGTTGTGTAATCAGTGTTTTTACAAAAGAGGTCATCGTTAAAAGATCTTTAATGTAATAGTGTTCCTTTAAGGTGTGTGCCTGTTTTTCTCCAATACCTAAATTAATAATCTCTAATCCTCTGTCATTTAGGATATTGGCATCACTGCCGCCACCTGTAAAAGTTGTTGTTGCATTTATGCCAAGGGCTTCAAATGCCTTTTTAGCTTTATTAACGACGTTAGCATCTTCTTTGATATTGAAAGAACCATATAAAATATCCTCTTTTATATCTACGGTCGTATTAAACTCCTTTGCTGCTACTTCTAAACACTCAATCATGTGATCCATTTGTTTTCTAAGTTTTGTATTGTCTAAACTCCTTACTTCAGCCGTCACATCGATTTCTGGCATAACAATATTGGTTGCTGTACCACCACTTACTATACCGATGTTTGAAGTTGTTTCTTCATCTATTCTTAAAAGGTCCATACGATCAACGGCTCTTGAAAGCACTTGAATCGCACTGATACCATTTTCAGGACAAACACCTGCATGAGCTGCTTTACCATATACTTTAATTTGAAGCTTAGCTTGAGCAGGACCATTAGTTATAATCTCTCCTGGTAATTTACTACTGTCTAAGATAAAACCTTCCTTAGCTGAAATAAGGTCCATATTTAAGTTACCACTACCTTTAAGACCACCCTCTTCAGCAACTGAGAATAGAAGTTCAATATCGCCATGTGGTATATTGTCTTCTAAAATCATTTGAATGCCTTCAACGATTGCTGCAATACCAGCTTTATCATCGCCACCTAAAATTGTTGTCCCATCAGAATAGATGACACCGTCTTTTATAATCGCCTTGATATCATTACCAGGAGTTACAGTATCCATATGAGCACTGAATAACATTGTTTCTTTCTTTAAAGAACCTTTGAGCTTTGCGATTAAGTTACCACAGTTACCACCAAATGCTTCACCAGCTTGATCAAATTCAGTTGTGAAACCCATTACTTCTAGTTCTTTCTGAAGATATAAGGCAAACTCTTTTTCATTTTTTGTTTCGCTATTGATTTTTACATAGTTTAAAAATCTTTTGACAATACGTTCTTGATTCATAGAATTCCTCTTTTCTATTTTTAACACTTTCATGTATGAACTACTATAATGAGTTTAACATTATTGATAAGAGTTGTGTATATGTAATTCTTATTTCCTATTTAAATACCTATCAAAATGGTAGTCGATTTATTATAACCATACCAAGAAAATCAACTGGAATGATTCATTAGTATGAACAAAACAACCTTCAAAAACTATAAAAGCAGTACATCGTCTTAATAAGATATGTACTGCTTTATTTCTACTATTTTAAAGTAAAAAACCACCTAAGCGAATTAATTACCTGTACTTTCGTATGCTTTTAAACCTGATTTCCATACAATCTGATAACCAAATGTCCAAAATATTATAGCAACGATTACCCCCCATAAAATAGTGAGTGGATAAACTGGTTTACCTATAAAATAACTTGCTGGTATGAATGCAACAAATCCAAATGGTATAACAAACGTTAAAATAGCTTTGATAAATGTTGAAAAAATACTAAGTGGGTAACTAGAAAAATCAGAAAGTTGATAAACTATAAATAAAAAC
Source organism: Peptostreptococcaceae bacterium (assembly GCA_013619035.1). The sequence continues at coordinate 3,783 of JABXKX010000638.1, read as the reverse complement.
TGTTGTGATTTTTTTGTCCAAAGCGCTAAAGAAGCACCTATTAATTTAATCGACGTATAAATGACAACTCCTGCTAATATAGCAATGACTAGCAGTCCCCATTGAATCACGGTAAAACTTAAACCCAGTTGACCATATGCATAAGCGAAAATACTCACACCAATAATGATTTCTCCAAAAGCATCCGGCTGAAACCGTTCTGCAATTAAATGAAATAACGGGTTAATAGGTCTTAATAAGTATTTATCAAATTGACCGGACTTCACATAAGAGCCTGCAAGTAACCAAAGGTTATCTGTAAATAGATGGTCTATACCTCTTGGAATTTGACTTAATCCATAAATGAAAAGTACTTCATGATAGGTCCAACCGTTTAAATGTGGAATACGACTGAAAACCAAACTGATAAAAATTAAATTGGATGCTTGTAACACAAAAAATGATAACATGCCTATTAAGAAATCTGTACGATACTCCATTAAGGTCTTAAGATATTGTTTCATAAATACTTTGTAAATTCTAAAATGTCTCATCTTAACCTCCTTGTACCGTTAATCGAGTAACAGCCTTTTGCCATGTTAAATAATTAAATAATCCCAGTAATGCTATCCAAAAAATCTGATTTAAATAAACACCAACCAGCTCATTTGCATTATACTTGCCTAAAAAGATCATAATTGGTGCATAAACCATCGCTTTAAATGGTAGAAACTCAAATACTTGCTGAACCATATCAGGGAAAAACGCCAAAGGAATTAATGCACCACTTAATAACCTAACCAATGCATTTTTTCCAAATCCGATACCCCATAAATTTTTAATATAAAAAGCCAACATCCCAAATAAAAAATCAAATAAAAATCCAACAACAACACCGAAAAACAGGGATACCGCAAATAAAATCAATGAAACAATCGTGCCTGTTTTAAAAAGAAAAACCAGTCCTAATGTTACGGGTAATAATACAATGCTACAGATAAATAACACATAACCCATCTCTTGAAAGAATACTCTTAAATGATAGTTAATCGGTTTAATCAAATTCATGATTATTGTACCTTCACGTATATCCATCGCTATATTCCAAATGGTACCATTATTAATAGCCTGCATCACTCCAAAACTTAAAACAATATAAGCAATCATTTCTTGTAAAGTAAATCCTTCTAACACACTATTACTACCAGTTGTATAAATCACTTTCCATATGTAATAAACAACAAACATTCCAATGGTCATACCAAAAATATATAGAAATGACTCACCTGGATAAGCTAGCATTTCCTGTATGGTTGCTTTAGTAAACGGAGTGTATGTCCGCATTAATTTCTTCAAGACACACCTCCTGCATATAATTTCTTAACGATATCTTCTATATTCTGATCTTTTAAACTGAAATCAAAAACTTTGAAATTCGCCATGGCAAAACTGATGATAATTGCAACAGACAAAACATCTTGATCAAACGTCACAGATAATGCCCCGTCTTCAATACAGACATAAGCATTTTTATCTTGTTCATTTACAAAGTCTTGCATTAATTTTATATGTTCATCATCTAAGTCTTCAATTTTAAGGTCTAAACGTCGATTGTTTCCAAACTTCTTGTTGATCATTTCTTTTGAACCATCATAGATAATCTCACCTTTTTCTATGATCATAATTCTTGAAGCCATTTCTTGTATATCACTCATATCATGAGTCGTTAATATGACAGTGACCTGAAACTTTTCATTCATTTCTTTGATGGCTTTTCTGATACGTTCTTTTACCATAACATCCAAGCCAATAGTTGGTTCATCAAGGTACAAAATTTCTGGGCTATGTAACATAGAAGCGGCTAAATCTGCACGCATTCTTTGACCTAAGGATAAGGTTCTAACAGGTTGTTTTATAAACGGTTCTATCTCTAACAACTCTATCAGATAGTCATACCGTTCCTTGAAGGCTTCTTCTTCTACATTATAAATTTCTTTTAATATTGAAAAGGTTTCTTCTAAAGGTAGATCCCACCACAGTTGAGTTCGTTGACCAAATACCACACCGATGTGTTTGGCATTTTCAATTCTATTGTCATGAGGGATTAGACCATTGACTTCAATGGTTCCTGACGTAGGCGTCAAAACACCGGTCATCATTTTGATGGTAGTACTCTTTCCAGCACCATTCGCACCAATATACCCAATGATTTCACCCTTCTTTATTTCAAAACTAATATCCTTTACCGCATCTATATAATCCTTCTCTCGTTTAAACAAACCTTTAACAGCTCCTTTAAAACCAGAGTCCTTTTTATATACCTTAAATGTCTTAGACACATTCTTTACTTTTATCATATTTTCCTCCTATGCAACCGCTTGCTCAATTATACCAAAAAAAGAAAATATGTTAAGAGTTTCCTATGGTGTAATATGCTCTTAACATAATTCTATAGTCATCCATGAAGTATTTTTCCCTTTTTTTATACAGAACACTTGTTCTATTATACCTTTTTTTCCCTGGTTTAACAATACTAAATTTAATCGTTTTAATGGACTCAAAAAAGAAAAATCCTTACAGATTTTTCTTTTGAAATATTATAATTGTTCAGTTAAGTACTTTCCAAAAGCATGACATTTAACCCTATCATCAGCTTCAGGTGCATTTTGTATCATCAAGTGTTCCTCTAAAACATCTGCATTTAAAGCCCTTAAGTCTACCGACCACTCTCTTAGCCATTCACCATCTCCCCAATCATACGATCCGAAAACTGCGACTTTCTTTTGATGTAAAGTTTCTTTAATACTATCGATAAAGGGTGGCATTTCACTATCATCAATAGCTTCTACACCCATGGCTGAACTCCCAAATACAATTAAGTCAGAAGACTCAATATCTTCTTTAGTTGCTTTACTAACATAAACTAAGTTAACTTTAATATCAGATGCTTTTTTTAAGCCTTCAGCAATATATTCTGCCACCTTTTCTGTGTTCCCTGTACTGGTCCAATAGATGATTGATATCTTCATCGGAACCTCCTATATCATTTCAAATAGAATACTATTTTCCATATGGATATGGTTGAATGTATCTTTTTCAAGAACGTCCAATAACTCATAAGCTCTTTTATACGTAAAACATGCGCCTTCAGGTACGGTATAATCATTGGTTTCTATCGCTAATGCTTTAAATATATCACCTGCAGCATCATGTTCATCTTCTGTATCATGAATAAATTTAAAGATAGCTTCTTTTATCTTTGGATCTTTTGACTGTTCATATGATAAAATCATCGGGAATAAATTTTCTTCTTCTTTAATCAAATGTGCTTCTAGTTCTGTTTTTAAAGTACCAAATAGCTTGTGAATTTTAAGTAAACTCTCTCCATGTGTTTTATAATGTACTTTCAATAGTTTGAACATGCTAATGTTTAATTCTTCTAAAACATCTCTCATAAACACATGATGTGTATTTAGTATATGATCGATAATTGTTTTATACGAAGCTTGCTTCCAGTCAATTACTTCATCAATTCTTTGATCCACAATAACGGTTTCCAATGCTTTAACAACGTCCTTATAATCTAATCCTAAATCTTCAATTGCCTGTTCAAGGGTATCCTTACCACCACAACAGTAATCCAACTTATATTGATTCATAACCGGAACAGTGTTGGGATATTTCAAAACGATATTTCCTAATGTGTCTTTATTATTCATGTGAACCTCCATTTATAGGTTAGTATGTGTTTTCTGATTTAAGTATAGTCTCACAAAAAATAAAAAAATGTGATGCAAATCACAC